>DATABT010000462.1:0-4288 GCA_036259455.1 Longimicrobium sp.
GGGTCGGACGGTGCTGACTCTGCTGACTTGCGTGAGGGATTCTTGTACCTGGACCGTGACGGCGTCCGCCAGGCGCTCCACGTCCGCCGAGGTCGCGTGGGGGTTGACGACGCAGGCGCGCAGCCAGAAGCGGCCGTCCAGCACCGTGCCGCTCAGGAACGTCTCGCCGCCCAGCTGCACGCGCGAAACGACGGCGCGGTTGAGTTCATCCAGCGCGGCCTCGCCGCCCGCGAGCGCGGCGGGGACGGCGCGAAAGCAGACGATTGACAGCCCCTGCGGCGCCCAGATCTGGAACCCGCCGTCCGCGCGGATGCGGTCCGCCAGGTGCCGGGCCAGGTCCAGGTCGTGCCGGATCAGGGCGCGATATCCATCTACCCCCAGGTGCCGCAGCGCCATCCACACCTTGAGCGCGCGAAAGGGACGTGTCTGCTCGATGCTGTACTCGCTGAACCAGGGGGGGCCGTGCACGCCCGCCTCGTCACCGTCCGTGCGCAGGTAGGCCGGGACCAGGCTCAGCGCGTCGCGCAGCGTCTGCGCGTGGCGCACCAGCACCAGGCCGGCGTCCACGGGAATGCACATCCACTTGTGCGGGTCCACCGCCACGCTGTCCGCCCGGGCGATGCCGGCCAGCGGCGCGCGGTACTCCTCCACCAGCGACGCGGGCGCGCCGTACGCGCCATCCACGTGCAGCCACACGCCGTGGCGCGCGCAGACGTCCGCGATGCCGTCCAGCGGGTCGATGGCGCCCGTGTTCACCGTTCCCGCGCTGGCGGCAACCGCGACGGGAATGCACCCATCCGCCAGGTCCGCCGCGATCATCTGGTCCAGCGCATCCGGCCGCATCCGCAGCGCGGCGTCCGCGGGCACCGTCCGCAGGTTGTGGCCGCCGATCCCCAGCAGTTCCACGGCTTTCGCAATGCAGCCGTGCCCCTCCGCGCCCTTGTAGACGACCAGGCGCCCGCGCTCGGCCCCGCCCTGTACCCCCGCCGCGCGCACGTCCCACCCGCGCCGCGCGCACGCGGCGTGGCGCGCCGCCGCCAGCGCCACGATGGACGCCGCCGACGCGCCGCTGACCAGGTGGCCGTAGCTGGATTCCGGAAAGCCGAGCAGCTGCCTGAACCAGCCGATCACCTGGTGCTCCAGGTGAACGGCCGCCTGGTTCCCACCGGCCACGCTGGGATTCATCGCCGCCGCGAGCGCCTCGGCCATGATGCCGATGGGCGCGGGCGGCCCGTTCACCCAGCCGAAGAAGCGCGGATGCCCGTTGCCGAACGGCCACGGCGCCACGTCGCGCCCAAAGGCGTCCAGCACCGCGTCCGCCGTCTCGCCCCGCTCCGGCAGAGGCGCCGCGCGGAAGGCCGCCACGCGCTCCGGCGGCAGGGGCTGGAAGACGGGCTTCTCCGGCAGTGTTTCCAGGTACTCCGCGATCATGTCCACCACCCGGTACCCGATCCTGCGCGTCTCCTCCGCGGACCAGGTAAAGCCGGGCGCCGTGCCGATCTTCGTCATCCGTCCTCTTGACGGTTCAAGCCGAGATTTGCAAGCTGTTTACATCGGAAATCAAAATTTATTCAGGCTCTGGATGCTTTTTTCCTCATTTTTTACGATAACGAACCGAGATCGCTTCTGCAACCGGCAAGAAGATGGGCTCACGCGGAGACGCATGAGCCCATCTTTCGTGGACCTGTCTGGACTCAGAAGCGGAAGCGCGCGCCCATGCCCAGGGTGAGGTAGCTCAGGTCGTCCAGCTTGCGGTAGCGCACCTCCGGCGTCACGGAAACCTGCCAGCTGACGGGATAGTCGGCACCCAGGCCGGCCTCCAGCCCCGTCTCGTCATCGTGAAAGAGCGCGCCGAGCAGAAAGTACGGGCTCGCGCCACCGTGGCCATTGCCCACGCCCACGCGGCCGCCCAGCTCGAACCCGTTGGTCTCCACGTCCTGTTCGGCGACGATGTCGTCCTCGAACTCCAGGGTGAACTGCGAGTAGCCGCCGTACAGCGAGAACGTGGGCGCGATGTCCAGCGACGCGCGGACGCCGAAGCCCACCCCGCTCTCCAGCACGTCGCCGCTGTCCTCCACCGGAATGCCCGCGTCCAGGCGCACCTCGACCGCCAGCGGAATGGCCGACTGCGCCGCGGCCGGCGCCGCCCCGCCGGCCGCCACGGCGACCACCGCCACCGCCGCGATCCACTTTGTCATCGCCATCGCCCCTCCCGTTCGCTGAATGATTTCTCCACGCGCCACCGTCGCGCGGCCCCGATGGAACCACGCGGCGCCCGCGCAGGTTCCCCGCGCGCGTGATGCTTGGATGCGCGAAGGCCCGCCGCGGTTGCGGCGGGCCGTGATGGTGCGGCCCGCGCGACGGTCCTCAGGCGGCGGCCACGTCCACGATCAGAGGACGCGGCGATCCCTCTCCGCGTCCTCTCCATTTCCTTTGCGCCTGCGCGTGATCAGCTCGCGACCTGGCGCAGCACGCGGTAGATGTACTCCGTGGCCCAGCCCAGCGCCGGCACGGGGACGCGCTCGTTGTCGCCGTGCATGCGCAGCTCGTCTTCCATGGGCAGCGGCATGGGGAGGATGCCGTAGGTGGGGATGCCGATGGCCCGCAGCGCGGCGCCGTCCGTGGCGCCGGTGGACATGAACGGCAGCACGGTGGCGGCGGGCGCCATGGTGCGCGCCGCGGCCTCCATTGCCTGGAACAGCTCCGTCGAGACGGGCGACGGCGGGGGCGCCTGCGCGGGCTCGCCTTCCAGCGCAAACGTCACCTGCTCCTCGCCGCCCACCTCGTTCATCATCCGCACGATCCGGGTGATGTCCTCACCCGGCACCACGCGCACGTTGAAGGTGGCGCGCCCCTCGGACGGGATCACGTTGCTGCGGAAGCCGCCGTTGAGCAGGGTGAGCGAGGCGCCCGCCCGCAGCACCGCGTTGTACAGCGGATCGCGCGAGAGCACCGCCGCCGCGCGGTCGATCTGCTCCTGCGAGGCGCCGGAGGCGGTGAGCTCCTCCATCGCCGGCTTCATCTCCGCGTCGTCCTCGATGGCGGCCAGGCGCTGGAAGTAGATGCGCGTGGTCTCGATGAGCCGCACCGGCGCGCGCCACTCGTGGACGCGGCTCACCGCGCGGGCCAGCGCCGCCAGCGCGTTGTCGGAGAGCGGCACGGAGCCGTGGCCGCTGGTGCCGGTGGCCGTGGCGACGACGTTGTAGTAGACCTTTTCGGTCGTCTGGATGTTGACGGTGCGCACGCGCCCGTCGTCCACGCGGATGCGGCCGCCCTCGTTGAGCGCGAACTCCGCGTCGCCGATGAGGTCGCGGTGGTGCTCGATGACCCAGTCCACGCCCACGGCGGGACCGCCCTCCTCGCCCGCCGTGGCGAAGAAGATGATGTCGCGGTCCAGCCGGTTCCGCTGCTGCGCCAGCTGGGTGAGGGCGGTCAGCGTGGCGGCCAGCATCCCCTTGTCGTCGATGGCGCCGCGGCCGTACAGGTAGTTGTCGCGGATGGTGGGCGTGAAGGCGTCCGTCTCCCACCTGGTGGTGTCGGCGCCCACCACGTCCATGTGGCCCATCACCAGCACCGGGCGCTGCCGCGGGTTGGTGGCGCGCAGCCGGGCGACGAAGTTGGCGCGCATGGTGTCTTCCGGCACGCGCAGGATGCGCTTTTCGATGCCGGGAACGCCGTTGAGCACCGAGTCGAAGTACATGGCCGTCCGGATCTCGTTGCCGGGCGGGTTCTCAGTGTTGATGGCGATGAGGTTCTGCAGGTGGCGCAGGGTGGTGGCCTGCGCGTCGGCGCGGCTGAGGCCCTGGGGCGCGGGCGCCCGCACGGTCCAGGCGTCCTGCGCCGCCGCCGGGGCCGCCGCCAGGAGCGCCGCCAGCAGCGTGGTGTTGCGAATGCGCATCGTGTTTATCGCCTCGGGTGTGTTGCGTGGTGCTGGATCACGGAGTGCTCGCGACCAGGGACAAGGGGGACAAGGGGACAAGGGGACAAGGGGAGATGGCTAGCCGATTGTCCATACTTCGGGGCGCCTGATCATCGCGACAAGTGTCGCGATGATCCGATCGTACCCATGGTAGAGGGATCCGCCGGTCTCACGATCCAGGTATCCGCAGCGTACCGCGAACTGAATCCAGACCTGCGTTTCGGCCGCCTCTGCCTCGGCGTCGGAAATCTTGCTGATGAACGCGGCCCGGTATCGCCGTTTTCGCCACGCCTCGGCGAGGTTGGCGCATACCGACCGGGAGGACCGTCGGATCTGGTCCGTCAGGGAGTACACCTCGTGCTCCGGGAA
>DATABT010000463.1:0-5359 GCA_036259455.1 Longimicrobium sp.
AGTCTGCGCCGTGGGCTGTCATTTCGAAGGAGGCGCCCACGAGGACTTGCCTCATGCAGGATCTTGTTGCGCCGACTGAGAAATCTACTCACCCACGCACATGGCTGGCCGCACGTCCTGGGACCCGCCTCCGATGCGCCGCACAGAAGCGTGTCCCAGGACGTGCGGCCAGCCATGTGCGTGGGTGAGTAGATTTCTCAGTCGGCGCAACAAGATCCTGCATGAGGCAAGTCCTCGTGGGCGCCTCCTTCGAAATGACAGCTCACGGCGCAGACTTCGTGCGTGCAACGAAATCCGCGATGAACCGTGATTTTCACGATCTGTATCAGTGACTTCGATCCATAGACGACTTTCTTGCAGACGCGAATCGTGCCTCGTAGGATTGGGAGCCCGTGTCCCCCTCCCCCTTTCGACGTGCTCCGGATGGATTCTCGCGAACGGCTGATGGTCGACGACCTGCTGATGCGCAAGGTGGACGAGGTGCGGTACCTCGTCGCCGACAACGCCGCGCTGTACCGCCCGATCGTCCGGCTCTTTCACCAGCGCTACGAGTCCGGTGACACCGGATGGCTGTGGCCGGGAGAGGTGGCCGCGTTCGTCCGCCAGCATCATCCGCATCATCCGGCCTACTCGGAGGAAGAGTGCGAGGCGCACCTCAAGCAGCTGGAGGCGTGGGGGGTGCTGACGTCGGAGCAGGACGTGAACCAGGCGCGGACCATCGAGGAGTTCGTCCGGGCGGCGCGGCGATACCAGATCAGCGAGACGGCGCGGATCATCGAGGAGATGCTCATCCGCCTCAGCGGTCAGGACGGCTCGCGCGGGTCGCTTGACACCACCCGCCTCACCCGCCTGCGCGACGCGCTCTTCGAGCTGGGCCGCGTCCTAGCGGAGCTGGAGCCCGCCCGGGCGTCGCACGACGTGCTCCGGCAGGTGGAGGGGCTGTGGAACGCGGCGGACGACGCGCGGCGGGAGATGCGCGAGCAGGCCCTGCGCTACATGCGCGAGCTGGAGCACGACCGCATGCCCACCGCGGCGGACCTGGTCGTCTTTCTCCAGTACAAGCGGATGCTGCGCGACTATCTGGACGAGTTCGCCTTGGGGCTCAAGGACTTCGTCGAGCGGTCGCGAGACCTGTTCGACGACTGGGCGGCGGCGGAGCTGGATGCGCGGCTCGCGGTCGCCCTCGCCCGCAACGAGCGCGAGCGCAAGGGCGACCTGCGGCCGGAGGAGGAGGTGCGCGCGGTGTTCGAGGGGCAGATCCGCGCGCTGCGCGGCTTCAGCGCCCGTGGCGGAGACGCGGAGATCCTGCACGCCAAGACGACCGCGCGCGTACGGGGACTGGTGGAGCAGATCGAGCGCGTGGTGACGGAGCGCCGCAACGCGCTGAACCGCGCCCGCGACCTGCGCCTGCTTGCCCAGGCCTTCCGGCGCGCGGCAACCGACGACGAGGCACACCGCCTGGCTTCCGCCGCCTTCGGGTTTGGCGCCCCGCGCCACATGCGCGCCTACAACGCGGACGCGGCGGCGGAGCTGAACCCGGGCGCGTCCGTCTGGCTGCAACCGCCGTGGGACGTGGAGCTGCGGCCACGCGTCCGCGGCAACCCGAACTTCCGCGCCGTGCTGCCGTGGGAGGACAGGAGCATGCAGAAGGCGGAGCTGCGCGCCCGCGTGCTGGAGCAGAAGCGGGCGGAGACGCGGTTCTGGGACTCCGTCTTTCGTGACGGGGAGCTGGTGCTGGACGGGCTGACGCTGCGCTCCGCGGGCGACCGGTCGCGCGTGGTGCGCCTGGTGCGCGACTGCCTGCGCGCGCCGGGCCGGCACGTCCGCCTGCCGGACGGCTCGCGCGTGCAAATCCTGCCGCCGGAGAACTCTGGGGCGGTGGCGGAGGTGGCCGCGCCGGACGGGTTTCTCTACGTCCGCGCCTTTCGCCTGCGCCGCACGGAGGCCGCGCGATGACCACCAGCGAGGCCGCGCACCGCGACTTTCGCCTGTGCGCGGAGACGCTCATCGACCGACCGATCGTGACGGCTGAGGACGACCGCGCGCTGCTGGAGAAGATCCGCCGCCACCAGCCCGCGCTCCAGTCCACCTTCGGACGGCTGACGGGGTGGCGGGTGCAGGCGCACCCGGAGTTCGCGCGGCTGGTCAAGACGCCGGCGCGGGCGGAGGCGTCGCACGGGCTGGCGTGGGCGAAGGGAAAGCTCGACTACGCGCTGCTGGCGTGGGTGCTGTGGTACGGCGAGCACTCGGGCGGCCGCAAGTTTACCGTCAGCCAGATCGCGGAGGAGATCAAGCTGCGCAGCGCCGGCCGCGGCGACCCCGGGCTGGACTGGACTTCGCGCGACCAGCGGCTGGCCGCGCGCCGCGTCTTTCGCGGGCTGGAGGAGATGGGCGTGCTTCGCCTGCAGGACGGCAGCGTGGACGAGTGGGCGGACGAAAACGGCAAGCGCGACGCGCTCTACGCCTGGGGCGCGGCCGCGTGGCGCATCCACGTGGGCATCCCCGCCGCGGAACTGGAGCGGCTGGTGGAGGGCCGCCCCGCGCCAGCCTCGCCCGCCCCGTCCGACGGCACGGACGAGATTCGCCTCTACCGCACGCTCCTCCTCAATCCCGCCCTCTTCCGCCGTGACGATCCGGCCGCGTTCCGCCTGCTGGATCTGCCCGAGGCACGCGCACGCGTCCTCATCAACCTGCGCTACCTCACCAACTGGGAACTGGAGGTCACGCCGGAGTACGCGCGCGTCCTGCGCCCCGCGCGCTCCGACGACGCCGTGCAGACGCCCATCCCCGTCACCTCCGGGCTGGACCATGCCGTCCTCTGTTTCTGCGGACTGCTGCGCGAGCGGCAGGCGGCGGGGCGGCTGGTCCCCGCCGGCGGCGAATGCTTTCTGATCGACCAGAGCCGCGTCTGGCAGGACGTGGACGAGCTGCAGAAGCGCTTCGGCGCAAAGTGGGGAAAGATGCTGCGCGAACAGAAGGTGAGCGCGCTGGCCGACGACGTCGTCGGCGAGATGAAGGCGTGGGGGCTGATGCGCGACACCGACGTCCCCGGCCAGTACCTGGTGCTCCCGACAGCCGCGCGCCTGTCCGCCTACTACGGCGACGAGGTGGAGAAGCGCCGCGAACACGATCCGGAGGATTGATGGCGGACAGTCGAGGAAAGACTGGGGCGGAGTTCACGCCCAAGCAGGCCAGTACCTGTCCTTCATCTACATACTACACAAAGCTGAACCGCGTCGCGCCCGCGGAGGCGGATTTCGTCCGCTACTTCGAGGTCAGCGCGCCTTCTGTGCACATGATGATCAAGAAGCTGCAGGCGGACGGCTGGATTTCGCGCACGCCCGGGCAGGCACGGTCAATCCGGCTGCGCATCTCCCGCGACCAGTTGCCCGATCTGGAATAACGAGCGCCCCGGACAGCGGATCAATCCAGCCACTGGCGCCGTGCAGAGGGGAAGCGCGATCCCGTTTTCCCGGTCCGATGTTCCTCGGTCCGATGTTTCTCGGACCGTGATTTACGGATCGTAGTCTTCGGACCGTAGTTTTCGGACCGGGCACACACGGAGGGATGTGGCCTCGCGGAGTGGTTCCGTATCGTACGGATCGCGAGGAGTGATCACACGGAGCAACGAGTTGATGCAATCCGACTTCTTCAAGCTCACGGGCATGCCGCCGCGCATGCAGGCGTTGCTGGACGCCATGCACGCGGGCGATCCCGACCGCTGGCTGCCGCGCCGGCTCATCCTGCAGAACTATTGGCTGTTCGAAGAGCCGGAGGTCTTCCACTTCGGCCGCGGCAACCTGATGCTCACGGGGCAGAACGAGAGCGGCAAGTCCACCGTGCTCGTCACCGCCATCACGCTGGTGCTGGACATGATGCTCACCCCCGACCGGGTGGACACCATGGGCAGCAACGACCGCAGCATCCGCTACTACCTCATCGGCAAGGACGACGCGCAGGAGGGAAGCCCCGGCTGGCACCGCGAGCGCACGGCGTACATCGCCCTGGAGTTCGAGCGTGGCGCCACCGGCGTCTTTCACACCATCGGCATCGGGCTGCGCTCGTCGCGCGACTGGACCAACCAGAAGGTGGAGCGCTGGGGCTTCGTGATGGATTCCACCTTCCGGGTGGAAGAGGGCGGATTTCACCTGCACGAGAAGGGGCGCCCCCTGCGCCCCGGCGAGCTGCGCGACCGGCTGGGCCGGCACGGGCAGGTGACGGACGACCAGCGCACGTACAAGTCCGCCGTCAATGACGCGCTCTTCGGCTTCCAGACCGTGGAGGATTACGAGCGCTTTCTGGAGATGCTGCACGTGGTCCGCACGCCCAAGCTGGGCGAGGGGCTGAACCCGCGGAAGGTGGAGGCGCTGCTGAAGGAGTCGCTTCCGCCCATCCAGTCCGACAAGATCGACGCGGCGTCCGAGGTCTTCTCCAGGCTGGACACCATCGAGGAGGAGCTGAAGCACCTGCACGACCAGCTGGCCGTGGCGCGCGAGCTGGAGGGGCCGCAGAAAGCCGCGGTGCTCGCCCGCGCGCGAGAGGCGGCGGCCGCGTACCGGCAGGCGTCGCGCGAGCACGGGGATCGGAAGAAGAAGCACGACGACCTGCTCGCCCGGCTGGAATCGGCCCGTGCCGAGGTGGCGCGGCAGGCGGAGGTGCGGACGGAGCTGGCGTCCGAGCGCGCGGAGAAGAGCGGCACGCTCTCCGTTCTCAAGGAGCACTTCCGCGCCAGCGAGGCATTCGACATCGAGGACCGGCTGAGCGAAGTGCAGGCGGATCAGCGGCTCGCGGTGGATGCGTACGAGGCGCTTCGCGCCGACCGCAAGCGCACGCAGGACGCCGCCGACCGCGAGCAGAAGGCGCTGCTGGACGATGAGCAGGCGTGGACCCGCCAGCGTGGCCGGCTGGGTGAAAAGCTCGCGTCCGCGCTAGATGCGGCGAATCGCGCACACTGGCCCTCGCTGGAGCAGCGCGCCGCGCTCGCGGCCGACGCGCTGGGGACGATCAACATCGATGGAAGCGGTGCCATTGCGGGCGACCTGGCGCGCTCGTCCATCGACGGCGAGGCGCAGCAGCGGCGCGCGGTGCTGGATTCCGTCCGCGCGGCGCTGGATGCGGTCGCCGCGGCGAGCGGGCAGCTGGATGCGGTGCGCAAGGCCAGCGAGGTCGCGCGGCGCGAGCTGGATCACGCGGACAACCGGTTCCGCACCGCTGCCCGCGAGGCTGATTCCGCGCGAGCGGCTGCGGCGGACGCGCTGACGGCGTGGCGGTCGGAGTGCGCGGAGCTGCGCGTGCCGGACGATGCGTTCGGCGCGGTGCTGGCCGCAGTCGAGGGGTATCAGCCCGCCGGGCGCCCCGC
>DATABT010000464.1:0-4468 GCA_036259455.1 Longimicrobium sp.
GCTCGCCCGCATCGCCCGGCTGCTGCAGGTGGAGATCCCGCTGCGCGCGATGTTCGAGACGCCGACCGTTGCCGGCCTCGCCGCGCACGTCAAGGCCGCGGGCGGCGGCGCGCCGGCGGGGGTGGAGGGGCGGGGTGGAGGGGAAGGGGCCCCGCGGCGCGACGTGATCCCGAATCCCTGAAAACGGTTCATACCGAGAAACAGGGGAAACAGGGAAGGACCGAGACACCCCCGAAGCTTCGGCCGCCCCTGTATTCCCCTGTTCCCCTGTGTGAACTGCTGTTCGGTCGCGTACGAACCAGGCGTCCGCGGTCGCCGGACCGCCGCTCGCGATTTTTCGTTTCCCTTGGGGGGGCCGCACCGGAAGGGCGCGAGGTCGGGGACCGGTCGCGGGGCTCCCGATTATCTGTTTACGCCACTGCTTGCCCGCGAACACCCGCCGACGTTAAATTTGTGCGTCTTCGGGGAGCAGGCCGCGGCGGGCCGCCGCCTGCCTCCGCACTGATCCTGGATGGCCCCTTCGATCGCGCCTGCGCCGCGGGAGCTTCCGCCGCCGTCCGCGTCCGCCGTGCATCCGGTTCCCTTCCCGTTCCGGCCGCCCGCTTTCGCACCCGGGCAGCGCGTTCCGCTGCGCGCTGCCGCGGCGGGCGCGCACCGCACACGACCCGACCACACCGATGCTTCGACCGCCCCCCGTTGAGCCTCCGGTCCGCGAAGCGCTGAACCACTATCGGCGTCTGCTGGTCCTGCTGCGGCCGTACTGGGGAAGCCTTGTCCGGGGCATGCTGCTGGGGCTGGTGATCGGCCTGGTGGGCATGGCGCCGCCGTACCTGTCCAAGCTCCTGATCGACGAAGTCTATCCCTCGCGGGACGGCATGCTCATGGAGGTGCTGGTCGTCAGCCTCCTGACGCTCACCGTCACGGTGGCCGCGATGGACGGGATCCGCGGCTATTTCCAGACCCACGTGAGCGCGCGCCTGACGAACGCGGCCTCGCTCCTCTTCTTCAACCACGTGCAGCACCTGCGGCCGCGGTTCCTGGAGCAGCGCCAGGTGGGTGAGGTGATGAGCCGGTTCGCGGACGTGCGGATGGCGCTCTCCAACGTGTCCCGGGGGATGGGCACGGTGTTCGTGCAGGGCGCCTACCTGCTCCTCGTCCCTCCCTTCCTGTTCCTGCTGCAGTGGCGCCTGGCGCTGGTCGTCATGGCGTTCGCGCCGCTGACGATCGGCGTCACGTTCCTCTCCGGGCGGATCCTGCGCCGCTACTACAAGCGCATGGCCGAGGCCTACGCCGACCTGCGCGGGTACCAGGTAGAGGTCATGAGCCAGATGCGCGCCCTCAAGGTCCTCTCCGTCGAGCACCTGATCTTCGACCGGGCCCGGCGCCATTCCGACGTCGGGCTCGAGCACGAGCTCCACGCCGGCGTGGTGGCAGAGGGGTTCAACTTCCTCACCGTCCTGGTGGCGGCGATCGGAACGGCCGCGCTGACCTGGTACGGCTGGACGCTGATCCTCCGGCAGGAGATGACGCTGGGCAGCTACATCGCGTTCATGGCGTACGTTGGGTTCTTTACCCAGCCGCTGATGCGCATCAGCCAAATGTTCGCGACCATGCAGCAGTCGGGGGTGAACCTGGCCCGGATGTTCGAATACCTGGACGAGCCCGCGGAGCAGGACCCCGTCTCCGCGTACGAGGAGCCGGCACCGGTGCGGCACCGGCTGGGTGGCCGGATCGAGCTGCGCGACGTCGTGTTCGGCTACACCGCCGACGAACCGGTGCTGGCCGACATCAACCTGGTCCTCGAGCCGGGAGAGCTGATGGCCGTGGTGGGGCAGAGCGGCACGGGAAAGAGCTCGCTCCTCCGCCTCATCTGCCGCTTCGAAGAGCCCGTCGAGGGGAGCATCCTGTACGACGGGATCAGTGGCGGCGAGATCCCCCTCAAGGACGTGCGCTGCCAGATCGCCGTGGTGTGGCAGGACGCCAGCCTCTTCAAGGGAACGATCTGGGAGAACCTGACCCTGGGGGTGCCCAATCCCGGCCGGAGAACGGTGGACGACATCGTGGGCCTCGTCCGGCTCGACGAGCTCCTTGCCAAGCTGCCGAAGGGATACGACACGCCGGTGGCCGAATGGGGCGCCAGCCTGTCCGGTGGCCAGCGCCAGCGGCTCGCGCTGGCGCGCGCGCTCATCCGCGACGCCCCCGTCCTGCTCATGGACGAAGCCACCTCCAACATCGACCAGCAGACGGAGGGCGCCATCCTGAAAGACCTCTTCGCCCACCGCGCCAACCGCACCACGGTGTTCGTGACCCACCGCGTCGCGACCGCGTCGGTCGCCGACAGGATCTGCGTCATGCGGGAGGGAAGGATCGTGGGGCTGGGGCCGCACGAGTCGCTGCTCGAGTCCTGCGGCACCTACATCGACATGGTGAACGCCGGCGCGGGCGACCGGGGCCGCCTTCAGATCCTGGCGGGCCGGCCGTGATGACCCGCCTCTGCCGGAGCCGCCGATGAGCGCAACGGGTTCAACTCCTCCCGCACGGAGGGTCCTGCTCCCCGAAGCCCGCGATCCCGGCATGGTCGGAGGCCGGTGGATCGCGCGCGCGGTCAGCCTCACGCTGGGCCTCTTTGCCCTGTTGCTGGCCGGCGCCACGGTGGCGGCGGTGATGATCCGGGCGAAGGTGACCGTCGATGGCGCGGGCGTGCTGCAGCCGGCGCAGGTCTGGTCCGTCCGCAGCGAAGAGACGGGGGTGGTGCGCGACGTCCTGGTCCGGATGGGCGACACCGTGCGGGCCCGCCAGGGGATCGCCCGGCTCGACACGGTGCAGCTGTCCTCCGACCTGGGCCAGCTCCGGTCCCGCCGCCGGGTCCTCGAGCTGGACCTGCGCCTGGCGCGGAGCTCCGTGCCGCTGGAGGCGCGCTCGGTGGCGGAGCGGAGCGCCGAGGCCGACGCCGAGCGGGTGCGCGCGAACGCCGCGCTGCGCCAGCGCCTGGTGGAGCACGGCTTCGAGCCGGACATCGAGGCGGTGCGGCGGACGTACCGGGTGGGCACCAACGTGGCGGTCGACGAGGCGCTGGCGGCCGTGATGACGGCCGAGGCCGCCGCCCGCACCGCGCGCATCGAGGCGGAGCGCCTGGGCCTGAAGTCGATCGAGCAGAGCCGCCAGCAGGAGCTGATGGCCGAGATCGACGTCCAGATCGCCACCATCGAGCAGCGGCTCTCGCAGCTGACGCTGTACGCCCCCGCGGCCGGCATCGTGCTCACGGACGGGCTGGAGCGGCTTTCCGGAAAGGTGCTGCAGGCGGGGGAGACCCTCCTGGAGATCGGCGGGGACGACGACTGGCGCGCGGCGCTGCTGGTGCCGGAGCGCAGCGTCTCGCGCATCCGCGTGGGCGACGACGCCCAGGTGGAGCTCACGGCCTTTAGCGGGGTCAACGCCCCCGACATCCGCGGCAAGGTGCTGACGGTGGGCGCCGAGCCGGCGCCCGACGCCTCGCAGGCCGGGAACCGAATGTTCCCCGTCATCGTGCGCCTGGACCGCGGCGACCTGGAGGCGGTGGGGCTGGAACGGCTCCGGCGCGGCTACACGGCGAACGCCAGGATCGTCACGCGCTCCGAACGGCTGATCGACCTGATCTGGGAATACCTGCTCCGTCGCACGGAACGAAAGCGAAAGGATCCCGCGCAGGCGCCGGCGGAGAAGAGCCCCCCGTCCGACCCCGCTCCCTGACCGGGTCTGGAGTGTTTTCCTGCCTGCCGACGGAAAACGACGACTCCACACTGGTTCGGGACCGCCGTCAGGATGACGGCACGGACGAAAGGGCGACTCCAGACTCGTTCGGGATGCGCCGTAGCGTCGCGGCGCGATCGGGGTTCCGCCGTCCTGCCGGGGGCGGCCGGCGAACCGCGCAGCGCGCGGCCGGGCGTCGGTGCCCACCGGAACACCGGCTGGTTTTCGTCCCGCGCCACGGGGGCTGCCGCCGCGCGGGGAAGCGCCTCACCGCCAGGGGTGCGCCCGGGGCCCGTGCGGCCGGCGCTTCTGGACTTTTCCGCCACCAGGTGAACGAAACTTCCGCCCCGGTTCACGCGCCGTCCGGGGCGGGCGGCGAAGCGGGAGGCGAGGCTCCGGTTGTGTTATTCGACCGGAAAAGGTAGTTTGTCTCGGCCGGCGTAACCCGCCACAACAAACGTTATCGGCCAGTGCGTGGGATTCCGGTCCGAGATCCGCGTCGGGCGCGGCGAGAGGGTGGTGCTCAGCCTGGAGGCCGCCGACCGCGACGGAGCCGCGTCGCCTGCCCGCACTCGCGCCGGGCCGACCGGCAGCCGAACCGGCACGTGGCGTTCGGCTTCGGGCCGCACCGCTGCCCGGGGGCGTCCGTCGCCCGCATCGAGATCGTGGTCACGCCGCAGGCGCGGCTCGGGACCCTGGCCCGAGATCCGGCCGCACCGTCGCGGCCGCCCACCCGGAT
>DATABT010000465.1:0-6432 GCA_036259455.1 Longimicrobium sp.
GCACAGAGTGTCGCAATCTCCACCCCCTATTCCCTATTCCCTATTCCCTATTCCCTATTCCCTATTCCCTATTCCCTATTCCCTATTCCCTATTCCCTATTCCCTGTCCTGCCTGTAACCTGTCCCCGTCCCTGACAAACGCAACCGCACGCCGCACCCCGATGTCCTGGATCGACACCCTCACCTTCGACGAGCGCGGCCTGGTGCCGGTCGTAACGCAGGACGCGCGCACGGGCGAGGTGCTCATGCTGGCGTGGGCCAACGCCGATGCGCTGCGCCTGACGCGCCAGACGGGACGCGCCACGTACTGGAGCCGTTCGCGCGCCGAGCTGTGGGTCAAGGGCGAGACCAGCGGGCACGCGCAGCAGGTGGTGGACGTGCGCGTGGACTGCGACCGGGACGCCGTGCTCTACCGCGTGCGGCAGACGGGCGCCGCGTGCCACACCGGCGAGCGCAGCTGCTTCTATCGCCTGGCGGAGGACGGGCTTCCGCAGGCGGGCGATCCGCGGCCCATGCCGGTGCGGCTGGAGGAGATCATCGCCACGCGCCAGGCGGAGCGGCCGGAGGGGTCGTACACCACCTACCTGTTCGCGCAGGGGGTGGACAAGGTGCTCAAGAAGGTGGGGGAAGAGGCGGCGGAAACCCTGATCGCCGCCAAGAACCAGGACAACGCCGAGCTGCGGTCCGAATCGGCGGACCTGCTCTTTCACCTGATGGTGCTGTGGCGCGCCCGCGGCCTGGACGCGGACCAGGTGTGGGGCGAGCTGGAGCGCCGCTTCGGCGCGGCGCCCCGCCCGGGCTCCACCGAAGCGCGCCCCAGCCGCTCCGCGGACGGGAGCTGAACAAACGGCGGTGCCCAGCGTCCAGGATCAGGGTCCCGGGGAGAGCGATGACCCGGCACCTGAACCCGGGCACTGGGCACCGCCGTTCAATCCGCCCGTCCCGCCATCGCGGCCAGCGGCACCTCGCGGTCTTCCACCGGCACCTGCCGCCGCGCCTCGCGCCGGGACCGCTCCTCCGCCGTCGCCTTCGCCTCCGGCCGCAGTTCCTGCGTCTCGCGGCGCTTGAAGGCGGCGTCCAGGATCATCTCCGCCTCGCCGGGATCGCACCACCCGCCGGTGAGCGGCTCGTCCCAGTCCACCCTGGACCCCGCGGGGCTGTACGGCTGCATCCAGTACATTCGCGTTCCCGCCCGGTCCCGCGCCTCGGCGATCAGCACCGTGCGGCTGCCGTCACCGGCCTGCATCTCCGCTTCCATGGCCAGCATCAGGCAGTCCGGCTTTCGCGTCTGCGCGTACTTCGCGATGGTGCCGGCCAGAATGTCGGGCGGAACGCTGCCCAGCCCGTCGGGCACCGGAATGGCGACGGTGCGGAACTCCGGCGTCGCGTGGCCCGGCTTTTCATGAACGCTCCGCAGGCGCGGCGGAATGTCCGCCCCTTCCAGCGCCGCGCGTCCAATGTCCCCCCTCACCTCCTCCAGGAACCGTGTGGCCATTCCGAGCGTGCGCTCGATCTGCTGCATCCTGCTGCGCGCCACAGTACCACTCCCTCCGGTTTGCGAACCACTTTTGCGGCCGATCGGTAGCGCCCTCCAACCACCGGCGGCCACGGAACCGGCACCACCGGCTACATGCAAGGTGAGCGCCAATGGACGAACATTATACAGCGGACACCGCGCCTGCCGTCCGTTTCTGGCCGAACGTGCGGAGCGATTGCGTGAAGTGGAGGATTTTCAAGCAGATGCGCGGACCGTCCGCGCGCCGCCGCTGATCCCGTCTCAGCGGGCCTTGACGGCATGGAGCGGCGGATGAGTGTCGGTACAGGGCAGCGGTTCGCCCCCGGGAACGTACTCCCGCCGGGATGGGAGCGGGGCGGATGGACGGTTTCCGCCGGGCGGGATCAAATCACGAAAAATGGTCGGGATCAGTCGCGCGCGGCTTCGCGGATGGCGCGCAGGTGGCGGGGCCACACGGCGGTGGCGTAGCGGATGAAGTTGGCGCGCTCTTCGGGGAGTTCGGCCAGAAAGGCCCACGCCGGGAGCGACCCCTTGCGCCCGTTGCAGGCGTGGCAGGCCGTGACGAGGTTGCCCTCGGAGTTGTCGCCGCCGCGCATGCGCGGCTGCACGTGGTCCAGCGAAAGCTGCTCGCCCGGAAACACGTTGCCGCAGTACACGCACCGGTACCCGTCGCGCCTGAAGACGCGGTCGCGCAGGGAAAGGTCTTCGGGACGGGGCATCGTTCGGTCTACAGGATGACGACGTGGTGCTCGCCCCCGCCACCACGGGTTGAAACCCGCGGGGAGCAGGTGAAGCCGTGCGCGTAGCGCCCATGGTGTTGAAGCCCCGCCGGACACGCGCAGCGCGCCCAGGGCGGGGCTTGTGGCATTTCCAGCCCCGGGTTTCAACCCCGGGGGGGGTGTGGGCGGGGCGACACGCGGACGGACGGATCGCACCTGGACGGCCCCTCACTCCGGGTGCACCTCGTAGCCGGCCCGGGTCAGGCGCTCCACGATCTGGTTCACGTGGGCCCGGCCGCGCGTCTCCAGGCTCAGGTCGATCTCCGCGTCCGTCACCCACAGGTCCACCATGGCGCGGTTGTGGTCCAGCTTCTGGACGTTGGCGCCCGTGTCCGCCAGCAGCGCCGTGAGCGCCGCCAGCGCGCCGGGACGGTCCTTCACCCGCACCCGCATGTGCGCGCGGCGGCCGTCCTGCACCAGCCCCCGCTCGATGATGCGCGACATCAGCGTCACGTCGATGTTGCCGCCGCTGAGGATCATCACCACGTTCTTCCCCTGGGTGCCGCGCACGTGCCCGCCGCACACCGCCGCCACCGTGGTGGCGCACGCCGCCTCCGCCACCGTCTTCTCCCGCTCCAGCAGCAGCAGCACGCTCGCGGCGATCTCCTCCTCCGTGACCGTCACCAGCTCGTCCACGTAGCGCTCGATGTGCTGGAACGTGAGGTCGCCGATGCGCCGCACCGCGATCCCCTCCGCGATCGTCTCCGCGGGGGGGATGACGACGGGGCGCCCCGCCTCGCGCGCCCGCAGCGCCGCGGGGAGCGCGGCGGATTCCACCCCCACGATGCGCACCTCGGGCCGCACCTCCTTGATGGCCAGCGCGATCCCGGAGATGATGCCCCCGCCGCCCACGCCGCAGACCACCACGTCCAGCTCCGGCACCTGGTCCAGCAGTTCCAGCCCGATGGTGCCCTGCCCCGCGATGATGGCCGGGTCGTCGAACGGGGGGATGAGCGTCTGCCCCTCCTCCCGCTGAATGCGCAGCGCCTCCGCCATCGCCTCGTCGTACACGGAGCCGTGCAGGACTACGCGCGCGCCGTACTTTTCCGTCGCCGACACCTTCACCAGCGGCGTGCGCTCCGGCATCACGATGGTGGCGGGGATGCCCAGCCGCGACGCGTGGTAGGCCACCCCCTGCGCGTGGTTCCCCGCGCTGGCGGCAATGACCCCGCGCCGGCGCTCGTCTTCCGGCAGCAGCAGCATGCGGTTGAGCGCGCCGCGCTCCTTGAAGCTGCCGGTGCGCTGCAGGTTTTCGAACTTGAACCACGCGTGCCCCCCGAACATTTCGCCGAACGTCTCGGACGGCGTGCAGGGGGTGAGCACCACCTGCCCCGCGATCCGGGCGCGGGCGTCGCGAACGTCCTGGAGGGTGACCATGCTCGGGTGTAAAAGTTTGCGGGCGGAGTGGACAGAATGGTTGCCAGAGTGAACTCAATGTGATAACCTCCCGTCGCGGCGGGGGCAAGCGGACCTCCCGGACCGCTCCCCACGGGCCGAAGCGAGAGAAAGCCGCAGCCGTGACGCCCGACGACTCCCTGCTCGCCGCGCTGGCGGAGGCACTCGCCAGCCGGACGCACCGGGAGCCGGCGCGCGATGCCGGCCTTCCCCGCGCCGCCGTGGCCGTGCTGCTGCGCCCGGGGGATGAAGGGCTGGAGCTGCTGCTCATCCGCCGCGCCGAGCGCGAGGGCGACCCCTGGTCCGGCCACGTGGCGCTCCCCGGCGGGCGCGAGCAGACGGACGACGCGGGCCCCGCCGATACCGCCGCGCGCGAGACGCACGAAGAGGTGGGGATCGACGTCCGCGCGGGCGGGCGCCTGCTGGGACCGCTTGCCCCGGTGTGGCCGCAGTCGGCCCGCGCGCCGGGCATCGTGGTGCGCCCCTTCGTGTTCGCCGTGCCGGCGGAGGTGGAGACGGTGCCCAACCACGAGGTGGACGCGGTCGTCTGGATTCCGCTCCACGAGCTGATGGGCCCCGGCGCCGTCACCGAGCACCTGCTGGAGATCGAGGGCATCGAGCCGATGCGCTTTCCGGCCTTCGGCGCGCGCGGATACGTGGTGTGGGGCCTCACGCACCGCATCCTCACCACCTTCCTGGAGGTCTACGGCGAGGTGGCGGGGCGCTGAGGTGCGGTGGATGACCGCCGGTGGATGACGCGGCGAAGCGCATCCCCCGATCCTGCCGGCGCGCCGTCGGGCTGAATCCCCGCCGGCAACGCGCAGAGTGCGCCTTCGCGGACGGTGGAGCGCCCGGTCGGGGCATCGGCCCGCCCGCCGGAACGGCTGAGCCGATCCGCCCGCCGTCGCCGGAGAACGGTGGTGTGCGGACTCCGTGCGGCGCGTCCCACGGAATGAGGATGGAACGTTTGCCGGGTGGGATGAAGTTCAGCCTCCCCCGCAAGCGGGAGGGAGGCGCGAGCCCCGAGCGGGCGGAGTGAGGCGCTTCACCGGCCTCGCCCGACCCGCGTAAAGATCAGTCCGAGCCGACAGAAACGTCCTCCTGCATGCCGCACGAGCCGATCACCCTGCAGCTTACGCCCCGCCAGGCCCAGGCGCTCCGCGCGCTTGCGGCGCTCGAGGACCTGCCGCCGGAAGTCTACGCGGCCGAGGTCCTGGCCAGGCACCTGTACCACGCCTACACCCCCGACGTGCAGCGCGCCGCCCGGGCGCACGAGCAGCGGCAGCAACCCTGATCGCATCCGAGACCCGATCAATGGACGACCACTCGTATTCGTTCCTCAAGAACCTGCTCGACGCCGCCGCGCCCTCGGGGTTCGAGACGGCCGCCGCCCGCGTGTGGCGCGCCGAAGCGGAAACCTTTGCCACCGGCGTTAACGTGGACGTGGCCGGCAACTCGTACGCGACCGTGGGCACGGACGGCGGCCCGCGCATCATGCTGGCCGGCCACGTGGACGAGATCGGGCTGATGGTCACCCACGTGGACGACGACGGCATGCTGTACGTGGACGGCATCGGCGGATGGGACCCCGAGGTGCTCGTGGGCCAGCGCATCCGCTTTCTGACCCGCAAGGGCGACGTGGTGGGCGTGGTGGGCAAGAAGCCCATCCACCTCATCAAGCCCGAGGAGAAGGAGAAGGCCGTCAAGGTCACCGAGCTGTGGGTGGACATCGGCGCCAGGGACGGCGACGACGCCCGCGCGCGCGGCATGCGCGTGGGCGATCCCGGCGTGGTGGACACGCGCGTGGTGGAACTGGCCAACGGCCGCATCGCCAGCCGCGCCGTGGACAACCGCGTCGGGGCGTTCGTGGTGCTGGAGGTGCTGCGCGCGCTCTCCAGGGGCGACGCGCCGGCCGCGCAGGTGACGGCCGTCGCCACCACGCAGGAGGAGATCGGCTACAACGGCGGCGGCGCGCGCCCGTCCGCGTACCGGCTGGACCCGCGCATCGCCATCGTGGTGGACCTGACGTTCGCCACGGACGCGCCGGGGGTGGAAAAGAAGCAGCAGGGCGAGCACAAGCTGGGAAGCGGACCCGTGCTCTCGCGCGGCTCCGCCATCCACCCGCTCATGTTTGAGCGGCTGGCGGAGACGGCGGAGCGCGAGAACATCCCCTATACCATCCAGGGAAGCCCGCGCCTCACCAGCACCGACGCCGACGCCATCTACCTGCAGCGCCACGGCGTGGCCACGGCGGTCATCTCCGTTCCCAACCGGTACATGCACAGCCCCAACGAGGTGGTGGCGCTGGAAGACGTGGACGCCACCATCCAGCTGATCACCGCCTTCTGCCGCGGCATTCGCGAAGACGACGACTTCGTCCCGCGCTGAGGTGAGCGGGTGAAGGGGTGACGAGGGCCCGCTTCCGAGCACGGAGGCGGGCTTTCTCTCATCCATCTGGAAAAAATCGGATCTTCGTCGATTTTGTTGCAGGTAAGCAGACCCGCCGCCGAACTGTCATTTCGAAGGAGGCGCCTGCATCGAACTCAGCCCGTGCAGGATTCCCATGGCGCCGACTGAGAAATCTACTCACCCGTGCAGGTGATCGGTCCCCGGCCCGGTCCTCGCCCCGCGTCTGTGCGGCGTGCTCCGCCGGATCTGGTGGGCCGCTGCGCCTTCAACGATCAAGGGGAGATGGTTGTCGAACGACCTACGGGAGCGACGATTTGCCCTTGATCACCGCCG
>DATABT010000466.1:0-11127 GCA_036259455.1 Longimicrobium sp.
GGCGCCGCGTGACCATGGCGGCGCCCGCCGCACCCACCGAGCGGGGGATCACGATCCGCGAGATCCCGCACGGCGCCTCGATGAAAGCCTTCATCGACCTCTCCTGGAAGGTCAACGCGGGCGATCCGCACTGGGTGCCACCGCTGCGGATGGCGCTGGAGCCCGTCCTCGATCGAAAGAAGCACCCCTTTCACCAGCACGCGGAGGTCGCCTACTTTCTCGCCGAGCGCGGGGGAGAGGTGGTGGGGCGCGTGGCCGCCGTCGTCAACCACCAGTACAACCAGTTCCACGACGACCGCACGGGCTTCTTCGGATTCTTCGAGTCCGTGGACGACCAGGCGGTCGCCTCCGCGCTGCTGGACGCGGCGGCGGCGTGGCTGCGCGCGCGCGGGCGCGACGTCATGCGCGGGCCCATGAACTTTTCCACCAACGACGAGTTCAGCTCGCCGGGCGTGCTCATCCACGGGTTCGGCACGCCGCCCGTGGTGATGATGTCGCACAACCCGCCGTACTACGGCCGGCTGATGGACGGCGCGGGGATGGAGAAGACCAGGGACCTGGTCGCGTACTGGATCCCCGACCGCATTCCCGAGCGGCTGCGCAGCGCCATGAAGCGGCTGGCCCAGCGCGCGGAGGTCACCATCCGCCCCGTGCGGATGAAGGATCTGAAGGCCGAGGTCGCGCGGGTGCAGGAGGTGTACAACGCCGCGTGGAGCCGCAACTGGGGCTTCGTGCCCATGACGGAGGCGGAGTTCAACCACATGGCGAGGGAGATGAAGCCGGTGGTGGAGCCCGACTTCGTCCTGCTGGCGGAAAAACCGGACGGCGAGCCGGTCGGCTTTCTTCTCGCGCTCCCTGACCTGAACCGCGCCTTCAAGCACCTGCCGGACGGAAAGCTGTTCCCCTTCGGCGTGTTCAAATTCCTCTGGCACAGGCGCAAGATCGACACGGCCCGCATCCTGACCCTGGGGCTCAAGCCCGGCTACCAGCACCTGGGCCTGGGCGCGGTGATGTACACGCGCCTGCTGGAGATCGGCATCGAGAAGGGGTACAAGGGCGCCGAGGGCTCGTGGATCCTGGAAGACAACCACGAGATGTGCGCCGCGCTGGAAAAGCTCGGCGCCGAATCGTACAAGCGCTACCGCGTGTACGACCGCGTGCTCCAGGACTGATCACGCGGAGGACGCGGAGGAACGAAGAGAGGACGCGGAGGCGTAATGCCTGCTCCGCGTCCTCGCGCTTTTCCGCCGCGTCCCTACGTGTGATGCTTCCGCCGCCACTACTTGGGCGTGTCCTCGGCGGCGCGCTTGGCCGGGCCTTCGGGAGACTTGGGACGCTCCCCGGGCGAGCGGCCGGCGGAGCGCACGCTGATCACCTTGTTCAGCACGTCGAACCAGAACGGCGCGCCCAGCGAGATCGCCAGCGCCGTGGCGAACAGCCCCAGCAGCTTCTGCCACATCGAGGGATTGAACGGGCTCTTCGGCGCGATGCCACGGAACGTGGAATCGGGGTCCAGGAGGCCGATGCGCGTCGCTTCCTGCCGCGTCCAGCCCAGCTTCAGCTCCATGCTGTCCAGGCTCGCCCGTGTGGCCTGATAGCGCCGGCTCGCGTCGGCGACCGTCGGTGCGGGCGCGCCATTCACGACGGAGTCGACCAGCGGCAGCGTGGCGGCCGCGCGCTCCGCCAGCGCCTCGGCCAGGTCGTCGTTGGCGGCGAGCTGGCGCCACATCTGGATGGTGTCCGCGTTCATGGCGATCGCGATCGCCACGCCGATGCCCAGCAGCCACCCCTGCACGTTGCGCTTGTACGCGCCCGACACGCGGTCCATGGCGTTGTTGAACCACACCTCCACGCCGTTGTGCAGGTGCTGCAGCCGCGACTGCGTTCCCGTGGTCGCCTCCAGAATCCTCGAGACGGCGGGCTCGGGAAGCCTGGCGCTTTCCAGGATGGCCTTGAGCTCCGCCACCTCCAGCGGAGACTCGCGCTTGAGGATCCGCATGACCTGCACGAGCGTCTCTTCACGCGACCCGGCGGCGGGCTCCGGGTCCGCGGCGGACTGCTCGCGGTAGCCCAGCACGTCCAGCAGCGCCATCGCGAAGGTGCGCGCGGGGATGTACGACGGCAGCCGCGGCGCGTCCTGGAACATGGAGAACAGGCGGCCGCGGCGCGTGGCCAGCGGGCGGATGAGCGGATGGCTGTAGAACCGCGCCGTGAGCGACGGCAGGCCGGCCGCGGCGGCGGGCCTGATGCCGTTGAAGGCGTGCCTGAGCGCCTCGCCGGCCTCCAGGTCGTCCAGCAGCCGGCCGATGCCGCGCGCCAGCTCCTTGCCGCGCCGGTTGAGCACGGCGGCGATGTACTCGTTCACCGCCGTCGCCAGCAGGGCGAGCAGCAGGTAGACGAAGATCAGCCCGATGGCGATGTCCAGGATCTCGAGGCCGAACATCTTTCCTCACATTGTGGGCGAAAGGGCAGGGGGGACGGGCGGAATGCCGCCCGGATGGACTGGATGGACGCGAAGGGGCGCTGTCCTGACCGGAAGAACGGCGGAGCGTCCCGGGCCGCACGCCCGGGCGCTCCTCGTACGTTCAGGGCTCCGCCGCCGGGTCCGGCTGGCGGGCGACGTACAGGCCGCGGCCGGTCAGGCCCTGCGGATCGTGCTCCACCACCTGGAGTCCGGCGCCGTGGAACGCGTCCATCATCTCCTCCCGCGTGAACAGGCCCAGCTCGTGGCGCTCCTGGAAGTGCTCGATTCCCTCCTCGCGGCCGATCAGGTACGAGAAGGTGAGCACCGACAGCTCGCCGCTCATCCCGCCGTGCACCATCCGCACGACGTGCACGCCCGGCGCCTGGGGCGTGTCCACCCGCACGGTGCCGGGGACGAACACGCCCGGCGGGAGCCACGGCTCCACGATCACCACGCCGCCCGGCAGCAGGTGCCGCGCGAAGGTGCGCACCGTCTGCCCCAGCCGTTCCCCCGTCTTCACGTAGCCGATCGCGCTGAACAGGCAGACGATCGCGTCGTAGCGGCGGCCCAGGTCGAACTTCGCCATGTCGCGCTGGTGGAAGCCGCTGTCCGGGTACCGCTCGCGCGCGATCGCCAGCAGCCCCGCGTCCAGGTCCACTCCGTCGCAGCGGTAGTGGCGGCGCAGGTGAGCCAGGTGGTTCCCCGAGCCGCATCCCACGTCCAGCAGCGCGTTTCCGCCGGAGCGCAGGTGCTTCTGGATGACGCCGTGCACCCGCTCCGCCTCGTCCTCGTACGGCTTGCCGCCGTAGATGAGGTCGTAGAACCGCGCGGAGCGGGCGTAGGAGGATTCTGTCATCGGGATGGTGGCGGAGGTGTGCGGGACGATTCCCACTCGCCGCGCAGCATGCCGTACAGCGACAGGTCCCAGAAGCGGCCCTTGAAGTACTGGTGGTGGCGCAGGCGCGCCTCCATGCGCATGCCCACGCGCTCCAGCACCCGCGCGGAGGCGGTGTTCTCGCACACGCAGTGGGCGTGGATGCGCTCCAGCCCCCACTCGCCGAAGCCCCAGTCCACCATGGCGCGCGCCGCTTCCGTGGCGTAGCCGCGCCCCCAGTGCTCCGGGTGCAGTTCGAAGCCCATGTCGGCCAGCGGCTCGTCCGCCGTCTCGCGCCGCACGCCCACGTTGCCGATCACCTCGCCCGTGGCGGCGAGGGTGATGGCCAGTTGCGCCTTGCTGCGCGGCTGCTCGCCCTGCCAGAGCACGAACTGGTAGATGAGCGCCTGGCACTGCCGCTCCGTCACCTGGTCGCGCTCGTAGAAGCGCAGGTAGCGCGGGTCGTTCTCGTAGGCGAAGACGGCCGGCCAGTCGGTGGCGGTGAACTCGCGCAGGACCAGGCGCTCGGTGCGGAGGATCAACGGAAGCTCGCGTGCGGTGACGGAATTCGGACGCGTATGGAAGATGCCATCGCCGCCCGCCGCCGCAAAGGCGTCGCGCGCGCCGCCGAGGAAGAGCCACCGGCGAACGGCCGCGTTGCATGTGCAGAAGGTGTCTGATTCCGATCGCCTTCGACCCGACCCTCCTCATCCTTCACGGCGATGCGCGCCCGCCATCGAAGGGGGGTCCCGCCGACGAAAGGCGTGCACCTGCGGCGCGCATCTGTTACCTTGGGGAGTACCAGTCGTCGCGCGCCGGGCTTGGAGTGGAGTTTTGTCCGTTCCGCAAGTCCCTCCCTGTTCATTGCGTTACGGTCCCATGAGAGCGTTCGATTCGCAACGTTGGCTGTAGCAACGACTTACGACATTTTATGAATTGTTGCACCGACTCGGTGCGACGGGCTCGATATGTCGGGAAAGATGCGGTTTCTGTCGGGTCGGGAACGTTGGCCGTCAGGCGATTGCCGTAGCTTCTGCCCAGGCGTGACCTCCACGCCTTTTTTACGTTCCCCCGTTGGAGAAGCACTCTATGAAGATCCGCGGCCTGCTCGCGGGCCTGGTGGTGGCCGTTGTCCTGTCCGGCTGCACCGGCTCCCCCACCACTCCCGAGACCCACACCCTCCCGGCCGCGTTCGACGAGGCGCCGCCTCCCCCGGACACCACCACCAACCGTGGTGGTGGTGGCATGGGGACGGGGACCTAAGCTTCCGCCAGCACCGGGCGGCGGCGAAGCGCCTCGACGAAGTCTCCCGCGAGCTCGGACTGCGCCTCTTTCGCCTCCATGGGGCGCAGGGGCTCGGGACGGGTGCGGGCGAACGCCAGCGCTGACTCCGCCGCCAGCACCACCCTCCCCTCCCGCCGCTCGTTCGCGATCTCCAGCGCCCTGGTCGCGGCTTCTTCGGCGAGGTCCCAGCGCCGCAGGCTGGCCGCGCCGTAGGAAACGCCCAGCAGCGCACGGGCGGCGGCATCGTGGCCGACCCCTCCCCGCAGCACCTCCTCCACCTTCCGCCGTGCGTTCTCGAACGCCCCGGCGTCGCCCGAGCCACCCGCCGCGCGCGCGATCAGGCCCAGCACGAGCGCGTTCTCCGCCGGACCCTCGAACCGGTGCTCCAACGCCAGCGCAAGGCGCAGCGCCTCGCCGAAGTACCCCTCCAGTCCCCAGTGGTACGCCACGTCGTACGCCAGCCGCGGTACGAACGGGTGATCCGGTCCGTAGGCCTGAAACGCGCGGGCGGCCAGCGACGTTGCCTCGGCGCCCGTTTCGACGTGGTTGAGGAACAGGTCGTGGTACGCGATCCCCTGCAGGTCCGTGAGGTCGTGGCGCAGCGCCGCGCGCAGCCCGCGCACCTGCGCGCGCCGGGCGACGGGAAAGTTGCCCTTCTGCATGTTCAGGTTGCCCAGGCCGGAGTAGCCCAGCGCGTACGTCCGCCAGTCTCCCGAGCGGCGGGCCTGCACGATGGCGCGGCCGTACCAGCTTTCCGCGCGGTCGTACTCGGCGCGGCGGCGGGCCAGGCGGCCCACGGCGTAGGCCAGCGCGGCCACCTGCGGCGCGCTGAGCGCGGCGGCCTGCATGAACTCCAGCGCCGTGGCCAGCGACCCGCGCTGCTCCGCCCACACGCTGATGCGGCGGCAGGCATTCACCACGCGCGCCACGTCCATGCTGGTGGGCGATTCCAGCAGCCGCACCATCACCGAGAGCGGCGCCACGATTTCCGGATCCACCTCCACCCGCGACAGGTCGGCTTCCCGAACGTCGGCGGCGCCCCCCGCTAAAAGGGCGCCGCGACTGACCGCCGACGTGGCTGCCCAGAGCGTGACGTTGCGCGCGGAACGCCAGAGCAGCACGCCCAGGTCTCCCGGAACCTCGTCCAGGATGCCGATGGCGGGCATGCTTTCGGCGCCGCGGGTGAGCGCGGGGGGAATACGGGTGCGCCGGCGTGGCGCGGAGCGTGAGGAGCGTGAGGGGGGCATCAAGGCCATGTCGCCAAACGAACGGTAGACGGCGCAACGGTTTACGACTGTAAACGCTTCCAGCGGTGGAATGTTCCGCAAGTCTACGTTTAGCGCAACCCCTTTGTTGCGGCGGCCTGTCGAACCCCGTTGCGGGCGGGGTGTTTCGTCGCCGTTACAGGTGGGCTCGGGGTCCGGTTCTCGCGGCGTGCGGTCCATGTGCGTTCCCTCCGGGATAAGGCGGGCACCGGGATTGAAATCAGGGTGTGGCGATGAGTGTCGAGATCCGCGTGTGGGTGGTGGACTCCATCGAAGAAGGCGTTGCCGCCGTGCACCAGGACGACGGCCGGCTGGTGCGCGTGCCGGCCTGGATGCTCCCCGCCGGCGCGCGCGAGGGCGACGTGCTGCGCGTGGAGCACGATGCCACGGACGCCGCATCGTCCCTGCGCGTCACTCTGGACCGCCCGGCCACGGAGGAGGCGCTGCGGCGCTCCCGCGAGCAGCGGGCCCGCCGCCTTCCGCACGACCCCGGCGGCGACATCGTGCTGTGAGGCGCCGGCGTCTCCCTCGCAGGCTGCATCGGCTCGTGGCCCGCATGGTCATGGTCGATCGCCGCGTGCCGGGCGGCATCGTCACGCGCGGTTGAGATCACGGTTGCAACGTTCACGCTTCCCCAGGGTGATCACGCTGGCGTCGGACGGGCCCTCAGCCCCCGCCCCCTCTCCCACAAACTGCGAGGGAGGGGAGACGTCGATCGCGCTTCGAAGGACGGAGAGAGGCGCCTGCCGCACGCGAAAACCCTTCCGCGCGCAGGGCAGCCTCCATCCACATCCCTGTAACGTGTAACCCGTACCTCCAACCTGTCCCCTTCTCCGTCGGACGCGGACGAACGAAATCCGCGCCCGGCGGTTGTCGTCATCCGCCTACAACGCCTGGCACGCCGTCTGGCTGCTGGCGCGGTCGGCGGGGCCGGTGGCGTTCTGGGTGCCCTTGATCACCGAGATGGTGTACCCGCCACCCGGCGTGCCCGGGGTGCGGATGGTGATGGTGCCGTTCTGGTCCGTGCGGTACCACGGGCGCCCGTACTGCGTGAACAGCTCCTTGGTCTGGTTGTGCACGTGGCCGTAATCGTTGTTGGCGGCCAGCGAGAACGTCACCCAGTCGGGCGTGAGCATCTCCACGTACCGGCTGCGCACGCCGTTGCAGCTGCCGTGGTGGTCGGCCTTGAGCACGTTCACGTCCATTCCCGGCGCCACGTCGTAGTTGGCCCCGGTGTCGAACCAGTCGATGGCCTCGTGCTCGGCGTCGCCCGCGAACCACATGCTGAACGACGCGCTGTCCGGCCCCACCAGCTTGACGGGCGTGGAGCGGTTGTTGGGCGTGGTGCCGCCGGGGTTGGGCCGCATCACGTGCAGCCTGGCCCCGCCGTTGAGCGTGATGGTGCACAGCACGGAGCCGTTGGCGCACGGGTCGTCGGTGTCGCGGTAGATGAGCTCGCCTCGCGCCGCCCGCGCGTTCACGCTGTCGCGCAGCTGCTGCAGCGCCCCGTTGGTGTAGTCGTTCCGGTTCTCGAAGAAGTAGCGGACGGTGATGTTGCGGCTGCCGCGGAACAGCTCGCGCAGCCCGGAGTGGTGGTCGTAGTGCTCGTGGGAGAGGATGACGACGTCGATGGTGGTGTTGTTGAGCCCCAGCGAGTCCAGCAGCGCCCCGAAGCGCAGGGTGTCGGGCCCGCCGTCGATGATGACCTTGCTCGTGCCGTTGGTGATGAGGTTGGCGTCGCCCTGCCCGATGTCCAGCACGCGCACCACCAGCTCCGACGCGCTTCCCGGGGGCGGCTCGGCAATCACCGTGAGCGCCGCGTCGCCCTGTACGCCGTTCGCGGCCGTCGCGCGGATGGTCGCCGTGCCGACCGCAACGCCGGTCGCGCGGCCGTTGGCGTCCACCGTGGCCACGGCTGGGTTGGAACTGCTCCAGGTGAAGGTGGTGGACGTGGCGCGCCCGGCGGAGTCCGTCGCGGTCGCCGAGAAGAGGTAGGTGCCGCCCGTGGTGATCGTCGTCGCGCCCGGTACCACGCTCACCGTCACCGGCGGGCCGGGCGGGATGGGGGAGATCCACCCGTCGTTCCGCGCGCCCGGCGTTCCCTTGTCGCCCGATCCGTAGGTGGAAACCTGCGACGTCCAGTTGGAGCCGGCCATCTGCGTGTTGTCGGCGGACGGGTTCGCCACGCCACGGCTGGCGCCGGTGGGGACGGACGACCACGCGACGGAGTCTACCGTGGCGCCGCCGGGGGCGCGCAGGGCCAGCCAGTCCGCGCTGTTGGCCAGGGTGACGCTCGTCCCGTACCCGTAGTGCGCCAGGACGCCGCCGTTGGTGCCGCTGGTGCCGTTGCGCGCCAGCACCACGTGTCCGCCGGCGGGAACGATGACGGACGAGGCGATGGTGTGCCCCGCGTCGTTGTTGCTGGCGATCACGTAGCCCTGCAGGTCCGCGGATGCGCCGCCCCAGTTGTGGATCTCCAGCCACTCGCCCGCGTCGTCGGTAACGGCGCTGGGGTTGGGCATCAGCTCGTTGATGATCAGCTTCGCCACCCCGGCCGCCGTGACGGTGAGCGTGGCCTCCGCGAACACGCCGTTGGCCGCCGTCGCGCGGATCTGCGCCGTCCCCATTGCCACGGCGGTCGCCACGCCGGACGCGCTCACCGTGGCCACCGCCGCGTCGGAGGTGGTCCAGGTGAAGGTGGTGGTGACGGGCTGCCCCCACGCATCCAGCGCGGACGCCGTAAAGGCCTGCTGCGACCCGGCGGAGACGGACGCGCTGGGCGGGGTGACGCTGACGGTGGCGGGCTGGATGGCGGGCGCCACGTAGCCGTCGTTCGCCGCGCCGGGTGTGCCCCGGTCGCCCTTGCCGTAGAGCGTCGTCGCCCCCTGCCAGTTGGCGCCGCCCACGGCCGTGTTGTCGGCGGAGGGGTCCTTGACGCCGCGCGCCGTCCCGGCCGCCGTCGAGCTCCACGCGACGGAGTCGACGGTGGCGCCGGTGCCGTCCCTGAGGCTGATCCAGTCGCCCGCGTTGGCGAAGGTCAGCGCGGAGCCGTACGCGTACTGCACCGTCACGCCGCCGTTCCTGGATCTGGTCCCGTTGCGCGCCAGGACCACGTAGTCGCCGGCGGGGACGGTGACGGCGGCGGAGATGGTGTGGGGGGCGTCGTTTCCGGAGGCGATCTTCCATCCCTGCAGGCTGATGGGCGAGTTGCCCCAGTTGTGGATCTCGACCCACTCGCCGTTCTCGTCCGCCACCTTCGACGGGTCGGCCATGACCTCGTTGATGACGATCTGCGGGCCGGCCGACACGCTGAGCGAGGGGCCGGCGGGGGTGATCGCGGAGTCGGCACACGCCGCCAGCAGGGCCAGCGCTGCGACGGCCAGGGTGCTGCTGCGATACTGCTGCTTCATGCTTCCGGGAGATGCGGGTACGTCGGACGGTGCGCCGCGGCGAACGGGGCCGCGGCGCAGCGGGACTATGAGCCATGGCGTAAAGCGCGATGCATGCCATTTCAAAGGAAGTGAAAACCCGCGCAAAACCTTGATGGATGATGGACTTGCGCATCCGGACCGCCACAGGACGGGGCAGTCGTGCACGCTTCTGGTGCGGCCCGACGGAGATGCTCCCGGCGCATCGTCCGGGATGTGGTGCGGGGCCGGGTGGGCATCATCCGGGACGGAGAGAATCGCCCCGCAGGTGGTGAGGATGAGGGGGCGTGCGCACCCGACGCAGGGTCGGAGCGTTCCGAAGCCCCGTCCGGCGAGGAACGAGCCGGGACGGGGCTTCTGGCCGTTCGAGCCGCGGCTTCAGCCGCCCACGCGCCAGCCGGCGCGACGACGGTCACGTACGCTTCACCCCATCAGCCTTGACTTGCCGGGCCCGCGGTATGAACCTTCGACCAGTGCTAGATCCTTAGCAAACGCGTCCCACCCCTCCATCCCCATGGTCACGAAACCCGCAGCTACCGATCTGAGCCGCCGCGAGCGGCAGATCATGGACGTGGTCTACCGTCTGGGCAAGGCCAGCGTGAGCGACGTGCTGGAGCGCATTCCCGACCCGCCCAGCTACAGCGCCGTGCGCGCGCTGATGCGCATTCTGGAGGAAAAGGGCCACCTTCGGCACGAGCAGGACGGCCCGCGTTACCTCTACCTGCCCATGGTGCCGCGTGAATCCGCCCGCACCAACGCGCTTACGCACATGGTGCGCACCTTCTTCGGCGGCAGCACCGAGGCCGCCGTGGCCGCGCTGCTGGACCCCGACAACCACCGGCTCAACGACGCCGAGCTGGACCGCATCAGCGACCTCATCGAGCAGGCACGCGTCCAGGGGAGGTGAGCATGGAGCTGCCGCTTCCCTCGTCCGCGGCCGCGCCCTGGCTGGCGCCCGCCCTGTGGCTCGTGGCCCGGGGCACGGTGCTGCTGGTGGCCGCCGCGTGCGTGGCGCTGGCGCTGCGGCGCGGGTCCCCGGCGGTGCGGCACATGGTGTGGGCGCTCGCGCTGGGCGCCATGCTGGCGCTCCCCGCCGCGTCGCTGCTGATCCCGGAGTGGGAGCTGTCGTTCGTCCACGTGGTCTCCCTGGACGGAGCGGCGGGTCTGGCGGCGGTGGGGGCGGCGGCCACCGGACCCGCGGGGATCGCCTGGAGCACCCTGGTGCTGCTGGTGTGGACGGCGGGCGCCGCGGCCACCCTGGCCCGCTTCGGGCTGGCGATGCTGGCCGTGCGCGTGGTGGCGCGCGGGTCGCGGCAGGTGCAGGGCGGGGAGTGGATGGAGTGGATGGACGGCGCCGCGCGCGAGCTGGGGATGCGCGAGCGCGTGCGCCTGCTGCGCGCGGACGGCGCGGTGATGCCCATGACGTGGGGCATCCTGCGCCCCGTCGTGCTCGTGCCGGCGGAGGCGGACGGCTGGACGCCGGAGCGCGCCCGCGTGGTGCTGCTGCACGAGCTGGCGCACGTGGCGCGGCGCGACTGCCTGTGGCAGACGCTGGCCAGCCTGTGCTGCGCGGCGTACTGGTTCCACCCCGGCGTGTGGTGGGCCGCGCGGCAGATGCACGTGGAGCGCGAGCAGGCCTGCGACGACCGGGTGCTGGCCGCCGGGACGCGCCCGTCGGACTACGCGGGGCACCTGCTGGAGGTGGCCCGGGCGTTCCGCACGCGTCCGCTGACCGCCGCGGCCGCCGTGGCCATGGCGCGCCGGTCGCAGCTGGAGGGCCGCGTGGTGGCCGTGCTGGATGCCGCCCGCGCC
>DATABT010000467.1:0-12066 GCA_036259455.1 Longimicrobium sp.
CGAACGCCGAACGCGGAGATCGCGCGGCAGGTGGGGATGGCGCCGTCCGCCATCCTGGAGCGCATTCGCAAGCTGGAGGAGCGCGGGGTGATCCAGGGATACTCCGCCCGCGTCAACCCGGAGGCGTACGGCGTGGGGCTGACCGCCTACGTCTTCGTGCGCGCGGACGAGCGGGCGGGGGCGCCCATGACGGCCGACCGGCTGGCGGAGATTCCCGAAGTGCAGGAGGTGCACCACGTGGCGGGGGAGGACTGCTTTCTGGCCAAGGTGCGCGTGAAGAATCCAAAGGCGCTGGGCGACCTGCTGCAGAAGAAGTTCGGCGCCATCGAAACCATTCGCTCCACCCGGTCCACCATCGTGCTGGACACGGTCAAGGAGAGCGTGCTGCTGCCGCGGCCGGCCAGAGGAGACGAGGATGACTGAGACGGAGATGCCCGCGCGGCCGCGCACGGCGCTGGTGCTGGCCGCGTTCGCCGCCGTGTACCTGGCGTGGGGAAGCACGTACGCGGCCATCCGCATCGCCATCGACACCATGCCGCCGCTCCTGATGGCCGGGGCGCGATTCCTGCTTGCCGGCACGCTGCTCTACGCCATCATGCGTTTGCGCGGGGAGCCCGCTCCGGAGCGCCGGCACTGGGGGAGCACGGCGTTCATCGGCCTGCTTCTGCTGATGCTGGGCAACGGCGGGGTGACGATGGCGGAGCGCACCGTTCCGACGGCGATCGTGGCGCTGCTGGTGGCGATGGTCCCCATGTGGATGGTGCTCCTGGAGTGGCTGCGCCCCGGCGGCACGCGTCCGACGGCGCGGACGATCCTGGGGCTGATGATCGGTTTCGCGGGGATCATCCTCCTGGTCGGGCCGGGGAGCCTGGCGGGCGGGGGACGCGTCGATCCCATGGGCGTGCTGATCGTGACGGTGGCCAGCGTGGCGTGGGCGTTCGGCTCCATCTGGTCGCGCGGCGCGCCGCTGCCCAGGAACGCGCTTACGGCCACGGGGATGGAGATGATGTGGGGCGGCGCCTGGCTGCTGCTGGCCGGCTCGCTTCGCGGCGAGCTGGCGGCGCTGGACCCGTCCGGGTTCACGACGGAGTCCGTGCTGGCGTACTTCTACCTCGTCGTCGTCGGCTCGCTCATCGGGTTCACGGCGTACGTCTGGCTGCTGGGCGTGAGCACGCCCGCGCGGGTGAGCACCTACGCGTACGTGAACCCCGTGGTCGCCGTGCTGCTGGGGTGGGCGCTGCTGGACGAGCCGCTTTCGTGGCGCGTGCTGGCCGCGGCCGCGGTGATCGTGGCGGCGGTGATGGTGATCACGCTGGGAAAGCGTCCGCACGCGGCGCCGGTGCCGTCGGCGGAGATCGCGAAGGCGGTGAGGGAGCGGACGCGGACGGGGCGCCGCAGCGCGGCTTGACGCGCCCCCGCGCGGAAGAGACATTGCCGCCCCGGCCGCGTGCGCCGGTGTGACGAAGCCGTTACCAAGCAGCGGGTTGCCGTGATCGATACGTCCAGGTTGATGGTGAGCGTCTCCGGGGTGCGGGGACGGGTGGGGGATGGGCTCACGCCGGAGGTGATCGCCACGTTCGCGGCGGCCTTTGGCGCCTGGGCGCGCAGCCGCGGTCCGGGAAAGACGGTGATCCTGGGCCGCGACTCGCGCGTGAGCGGCCCGATGTTCGCCCGCGCGGCCACGGCGGCGCTGCAGTCCGTGGGCTGCGACGTGGTGGACGTGGGCATCGCGCCGACACCGACGGTGCAGCTCGCGGTGGAGGACCTGAAGGCGGCCGGCGGGCTGGCGGTGACGGCCAGCCACAACCCCATCGAGTGGAACGCGCTCAAGTTCATCGGCCCCAGCGGCATGTTTCTGGACGGGGCCGAGGGCGCGGAGATGCGCGCGTTTCTAGAGAGCGAGATCCCCCGCGCCCCCTGGGACGAACTGGGTGGGGTGACGACGGACGAGGCGGCGGTGGAGCGCCACCTGGAGCGCATCCTGTCCATCCCCTTTCTGGACGTGGAGGCCATCCGGGCGAAGCGCTTTCACGTGGCGCTGGACTGCGTGCGCGGCGCCGGCGGCACCATCTTTCCCCGCCTGCTGCAGGCGCTGGGGTGCACGGTGGACGCCATCAACATGGAGACGGACGGCCGCTTTCCGCGTGAGCCGGAGCCGGTGGCGGAGAACCTGAAGGAGCTGGAGGCGCTCGTCCGCCGCACGGGCGCGGCGATCGGCCTGGCGACGGACCCGGACGTGGACCGCCTCTCCCTCGTCAGCGGCGAGGGGCGCGCGATCGGCGAGGACTACACGCTGGCGCTGGCGTCGTCGCTGGTGCTGCGGCACCGGCCCGGCGCGGTGGTGACCAACCTGTCCACCAGCCGCCTGCTGGACGACGTGGCGCAGCGGGCGGGGGTCACCCTGGTGCGCGCGCCCGTGGGGGAGATCAACGTGGCGCGGCGGATGCAAGCGGAGAGCGCCACCATCGGCGGCGAGGGCAACGGCGGGGTGATCCTGCCGGACGTGCACCTGACCCGCGACGCGCCGGTGGCCGCCGCGCTGGTGCTGCAGCTGCTGGCCGAGACGGGCGAATCGCTGCAGTCGCTGGCGGACGGCATCGGCCGCTACGAGATCGTGAAGGAGAAGGTCGCCCGCCCGTCGCAGCCGCTGGACGGCGTCTACGACGCGCTGGCGGCGCGCTTTCCCGAGGCGGACGCGGACCGGCAGGACGGGCTGCGCCTGAGCTGGGCGGCGGAGAAGAAGTGGGCGCACCTGCGGCCGTCGGGGACGGAGCCCATCGTGCGCGTGATCTGCGAGGCGCCCACGCGCGACGAGGCGGCGGGGCTGGTGCGGGCGCTGCGGGCGGCGCTGCCGGAATAGGGAATAGGGAATAGGGAATAGGGAATAGCCGGCAACGGCGGCGCCCTCCCCGCCGCGCGCCAGGGATACACGACACGGGTTGTGGTGCGCGATTGACGGTTTCGGGTATGGGCCTGGGGTGAGGGGCTCGCGCGAGGCGCTGTTCGGGTGACGGCGGCGGGGGCATGATGGCCGTCATCCCTGTAACCTGTGCCCTGGAAACCTGTCCCCCTCGGAGTTCGTACAAGTCTTGCGGTACCAACCAGTTAGCCAGATCGATCAAACTTCCACGCAGGACCGGGAGCCATGTGCGGAATCGTTGGATACATCGGTGAGCAGCAGGTCACCCCGCTGCTGATCCAGGGGCTCAAGCGGCTGGAGTACCGCGGCTACGACTCGGCGGGGATCGTCGTCTCGCGCAACGGGCACCTGGAGGTGCGCAAGGAGGCGGGAAAGATCGCCGAGCTGGAGAAGCGCATCCGGCAGGAGCCGGTGGAGGGGTGGTGCGGCATCGGCCACACTCGCTGGGCCACGCACGGCCCGCCCAACACCCGCAACGCGCACCCGCACCTGAGCGAGAACGGCGACTTCGCGGTGGTGCACAACGGCATCATCGAGAACGCGCCCACCCTGCGCAAGCGGCTGCAGGAGCGCGGACACACCTTCAGCAGCGACACCGACACCGAGGTGCTGGTGCACCTGATCGAGGAGGTGTTCAACAACTCCGACGGGCGCGAGGGCGAGAACCTGGAGCGCGCGGTGGAAACGGCGCTGGCGCAGGTGGAGGGGACGTACGGCATCGCCGTGGTCAGCACCCGCGACCCCGGAAAGATCGTGGCGGCGCGGCTGGGGAGCCCGCTGCTGATCGGCGTGGGCGACAACGGCGAGACCTTCGTGGCCAGCGACGCGGCGGCCGTCATCGCCCACACGCGCGACGTCATCTACATGGATGACGGCGACATGGCGACGATCACCAAGCAGGGCTACACCGTCCACCGCCGCGGCCAGGGGCCCGTGAACCGCCCCATCAACCGCGTGGACTGGGACCTGGGCGAGGTGGAGCGCGGCGGGTACGCGCACTTCATGCTCAAGGAGATCATGGAGCAGCCCGACACGCTCCGCGAGACCATGCGCGGCCGCCTGCTGGAGGACGAGGGGGGGGTGAAGCTGGGCGGCCTGACGGGGATGGACGAGGAACTGCGCCAGGCCAGGCGCGTGGTGATCCTGGGGTGCGGCACCAGCTGGCACAGCGGGCTCATTGGCGAGTACATGCTGGAGGACATTGCCCGCATTCCCACCGAGGTGGAGTACGCGTCGGAGTTCCGCTACCGCCGGCCGGTGGTGGAGCCCGACACGCTGGCCGTCGCCATCTCCCAGAGCGGCGAGACGGCGGACACGCTGTGGGCCATGCGCGAGGCCAAGCAGCAGGGCGCCACCACGCTGGGGATCGTGAACGCGGTGGGCTCGACGATCGCGCGCGAGACGGACGCGGGCGTGTACCTGCACGCGGGGCCGGAAATCGGCGTGGCGAGCACCAAGGCCTTCACGTCGCAGGTGGTGGTGCTGGCGATGATGACGGTGCACCTGGGCCGGCTGCGCGGCACCCTGACGGCCTCGCGCGGGCGCGAAATCGTGCGCGCGCTGCGGCAGCTGCCGGAGCAGGTGGCGGAGATCCTGAAGCAGGAGGACGCCATCAAGAAGCTGGCGGAGGAGTACAAGGACAGCCGCAACTTCCTGTACCTGGGACGCGGCTACAACTTCCCCGCGGCGCTGGAGGGCGCCCTCAAGCTCAAGGAGATCAGCTACATCCACGCGGAGGGGTACCCCGCCGCGGAGATGAAGCACGGGCCCATCGCGCTGATCGACGAGAACATGCCGGTGGTGTTCATCTCGCCGCGCGACAGCGTGTACGACAAGGTGCGCAGCAACATCGACGAGGTGAAGGCGCGCGGCGGGTGCATCATCGGCGTCATCAGCCAGGACGACGACGACCTGGACAAGGTGGTGGACCACGTGCTCCGCATTCCGCGCACGCACGACGCGCTCACGCCCATCCTGGCGTCCATCCCGCTGCAACTGCTGGCGTACCACATCGCCGTCCTCCGCGGCGCCAACGTGGACCAGCCGCGCAACCTGGCCAAGAGCGTGACGGTGGAGTGAGGGAGGCGCTCTTTCGTGCCGACTGATGTTCGGAGATAATAAAGTCGGCTACTCCGAAATAAACTCGGCTACTGTGAAATAAAGTCGGCTACTCGGAAATAAACTCGGCTACTCGCAGACGCCGCCGCTCGGAAGAGTGGCGGCGTCTCGCATTTGTAGGGGACTGAATGCTTGGGTACGCACCACAGGCTACGAGACGGCATGCTCACTGCAGGACCGCTCAGGACAAAAAGTGGTCGACGTGAACAGGTCCCGAACCCAGGCTTGTGCTGTGGGTGGCATCTTCCCCAGCCTGCTGCCAGACGAACTCTTCTATAGCGCTGCGGCCCGATTTCAGGAACTAATGCGGTTCCGATCGGGGGCCGCAGTTCGCGAGGCGGTTTTCGGTTCCAGAGACATTACGGCTGTTGTCGATCTTCCCGGCCATCTGCAGCAATTCGTTGATCGCCTTCCGCCCGATCATCCGTACCCTGTCTGCGAACTGATCCGGAAGCACACACTGTTTCCGTTCTATGCCCCGTTCGTCCCTGCAGATCGTGCCTCGGCTGCATTCGAGTTGCTACGAGAAGGGGCCCGTGGGGTTCACCGCCTGCTGAACGTTACCGGTTCTGCGGTCGCAGCACCGAAGCGCCTGCGTTACTGCCTCCAATGCGCCGCGTCGGCTCGTAATCGGTTCGGAACTGCGTACTGGCACCGCCTGCATCAAGTCCCTGGTGTCGTGGTCTGTCCCGAGCACGAGGCTCCGCTTTACGAGAGCAGGGTCGAGCGTCGTTCGCGGATGGATCGGTATGGATACCATTCCCTTTCGGAGGCCGAAGCTCAGGCTGGAATGGCAATCCAAGTTTCCGATGCAAGTCTTGAACACCATATCCGAATTGCACGCGAGGCCGAGTGGTTACTTGCGAGCGATTCCTTCACCGTTGACTTACCCGCCCTTCGCTCAGCGTATCGCCGTTTGGCACATGCGAAAGGATGGATAGACTCGATTGACCGGCTAATGACGCAGACACTGGAAAGAGCATTGCTGGACTACTATGGCACTCCGTTTTTTACGGCTACTGGGATTGCGTATGATCGTGCGGGATCAGGGGACACGTGGGCGTCGCGAGTCTTCCAACTCCCAATTTTCTTCCACGCTCCGATGCGACACCTAGTCATGATGGGTTTTCTCGGTATGTATGCATCCGAATTACTGAGTCTGACCCACTTTGAGGGTGACACGGACGGAGAAGCTGCGGTGGATACACGACGTGGGGCTCTGAGCCATGCAGGGCCGCCAGTTCCGGCTGCTGGACCGTGTCGGAATCCTGTGTGCTCCGTGTTTGATTCGAAAGGAATACAGTCGTTGTCGGCTATATCCGGTGGGCCAAGACAAATCTTCGTTCAGTGTCCAATCTGCCGGTTTGCCTACTGGTACGATGCCAACTGTCCAGGGATGTGGGGTATGGTGGAGACCGGCGACCACTGGGATACGGAACTTCGGCGCCTTGTTCTAGAAACCCGGATTTCACAAGGACGCATTGCGAAATCGCTGGGTGTGAGTTCGACCCTGCTGATGCGTCTCGCGTGGGAGAAAGGGATTACGCGACCACGCTGGCTTAAGCGTAAGTGGTCTGAACCGCGCCGAACCGGTGTGCGGGGAATCTCCGAAGCGAAACGGCTGGAGCACCGTTCCACGATGACAAAACTCGTCGAGCTTTATCCGAACGCGGCGCGTGTTGAATTGCGCTCTCTCAATCCCACGGCATACGCCTGGTTGGACCGGCACGACTTGGACTGGCTGGAGTCGGTGTTGCCGGAGCGCCGTCCACCCGGCGGTTATCGGAGCGAGGTATGGATACGCAGGGACGAGGCACTCCTTCATAGAATCCCCGAAGCCGTTGCTACACTGCTTACCGCAGGGGGGCGACCTCGCCGGGTTACATTGAAGTCCATCGCGGATCAACTTGGAATGGGAACCTCATTGCGAGGCATGATCGACAATATCCCACGGTCTCGCGCGCTCATCGAGCGGAGCGTGGAGTCCGACAGGGATATTGCTCTCCGCCGCATTCGGTGGGCGGCGGCGCAATTCGTGGCCCAGCTAGCTCTTCCCTCGACCGCTTACATACTGGCGAAGCACGCAGGATACGCGACGATTTCCGTGGTCCAGCGTGTTTGTGACCTTCAGGCTGAATACAACCGCGCATGCGCTGAGGTGCGGAAAGCCGCTGAGAAAATAGGGGTCGTACCGGGCATTGCCCATCGCTGACCCGATGGTCGTATAGACCGGCTGCCGGTGTGGTTGGGCGCGCCGGAGAGATGCCCCACTCAATCAGGCCCCGACAGCCAATACGTGCAGGAACTGACCTGCAGCGGTCGCAAACCCCTTGAAGAGGGTGGACACATGCCCGGAAACCGAGGCGGTCCAAGCAGCATAGAGCGCCGGCGCCAGCAAGGCTTCGGCGAAGGGGAGGGGGCCTCGTACAAGCCCTGGAGTACGGCCCAGAGCTTCAGCAGCCGCGGGATGACGCAGCGGGTTTTTAGCGAGAAGACGGGCCGGATGCACACGTACTACAGCACACCGGAACTTGGGTGTGGGCTGCTGCTGGAGTGGAGTGATGAGGTGCTCGACTACCGGGAGCAGTTCCCCATGCACGACCTTGCGGAAACCCAGGAGATCGCGGCCTCTCTGGGTTACGAACACCCGAAGCGCCGGCGGAGATCGAAGGGTCAGACGATCGAGGAGGACATGGTGATGACCGTGGACTTCCTCGTTACGCTCACGCGGGAGATCAACGATGCACGTCAGGTAGCGATCTCTGTGAAGCTCTTGGAATCTCTGGATGATCCAGCGCAGCAACGGCGGACCCTTGAGAAGGAAGAGATTGCACGCCGTTATTGGGCACGCCGCGGCATTCCATTCCGGTTCGTGACCGATCGCGAGCTACCTCGAGTCCTCATCGAGAACCTCTCGCTGGTGTTTCACTACGTACAACTGGACGGCCTCGGGATTCAAGAGGAGGAGATCCGCTCCCTTCTCGATCACCTGTACGACCGCATCTCGGCGGCGCCCGGAGTGGCGGTAAATCGTACCTGTGCCTTTACCGACGAGCGGCTCCGGCTTCCACGCGGTACGTCCGCCGCACTCGTCTGGCACGCCATCGCAAAGAGACTCTGGTACGTGGACATGACGGTACGCCTCGATCCCGAGCGGCCGCTGCACGGCCTTAGCATCGTATCCAAGGCGCGGAGGGTGGCATGAGCGCTCTCATGATCGCGATCAACACACTCCTTGAACGTGAGGACGCGGAAGGCCGATCGGTGGTCTACCGCCTCCTCTACGTGGATGCTGTGGAGCGTGCGCTCGCACTCATCGACGTTCAAGACCACCGTGCGTTCCCGGTCTGGTGGCCGGTGGCGCAGATGCAGGCGGACCTGCAGGCCGGCGTCGTTCGCGTCTTGAATGAGGATTCGTTCCATGCGGAAACCAGCCCCGATGCGATGCTCAGCGAATCTGCTTGCCGGGTTCGTGATGAGCGATGGGCCGTCGTGGGGCCGCTCGTAGATCCGGCTGCGGGTGATCCTGCCGACGTGCTGCGCACCTCCACGAGAGGTGCGCTGGTGCGCGCTGCGTCCGCCGAGACGGGGCGTTCGCGGGATAAGATCTACGATTGGCTGCGGCAGTACTGGCGTGGCGGGCAGACCATCAATGCGCTCCTGCCTCAGTTCAGCCGGTGTGGCGGACCCGGCGAGGAGCGTGTCGCGGGGACGAAAAAGCGTGGACGTCCACGTAAGGTGCTGATCGAGGACGCCGGGGATCAGGGGCTCAATGTGACGCCGGATGTGCTGGAGCGGATACTGAAGGGCGCGCGGCAGTTCCTGTTCCGGAAGGTCAACGGCAAGCAACTCGGACTCAAGGAAGCTTACCAGTTCACACTGGAAACCTTCTTCCGGCAGGGTGTGCTGTTCAAGGATGGAGCACTGGTTCCCCTTCTGCTGCGCCCCGACGAATGTCCCACGCTCAATCAGTTCGTCTACTGGTCAGAGAAGCACCGCACGGTAATCGACGAGATGAAGGCTCGTTTCGGGGAGCGGCGATTCAACCTTCGCCACCGGCCAGTGCTCGGATCAACCCAGCATCTGTCTCGCGGCCCAGGAGATATGTACCTCATCGATGCGACGGTCGGCGACATCTACCTGCTCAGCGAGATCGACCGGCAACGTGTGATTGGCCGTCCAGTGCTTTACCTCGTGATCGACCATTGGACGCGGATGATCGTGGGCCTGTACGTGGGTCTGGAAGGCCCGAGCTGGATGGGGGCCATGATGGCGCTGGAAAACGCCTTCACGGACAAGGTGGAGTTTTGCCGCCGCTTCGGTGTGGAGATTACACCGGACGATTGGCCCTGCCAGCATGTGCCACGCGCGATCACCGGCGACCGCGGTGAGATGCTGTCGCACGCATCTGACAACCTCGTGCCAGCGTTTCGGCTCCGCCTGGTTAACACGCCGGCCTTTCGCGCAGACTTCAAGAGCTTCGTCGAAGCCCAGTTCCGGCTTACGAACGAAACCAGTATCCGCCGTCAACCGGGCTGGGTGGACAAGGCGCGTGACAGGGGTGATCCCGACTACCGTCTCGATGCGACACTCACGCTGCACGAGTTCACGGCCCTGATGATCCATCTCGCGCTGCTGAACAACCGGAGCCGCGGCTTGAGGAACCAGATACCAGTCAATTTCCCGCTGCCGCGCCACGTGGATCCCACACCCCTGGACCTGTGGGATTGGGGAACCGAGCAGGGATTGAACCTGGGACGGGTGATGGATCGCCAGAGCGTGCGCGTGAACTTGCTCCCGACCTACGAAGCGCTGACAACGCGCGAGGGGCTGTCCATCTGCGGGGGAGCGTTGATGTATGACAGCGAGACTGCCCGGAAGGAGGGCTGGTTCATCCATGTTCCAGGGCGAAAGAAGGCGCGGGTTACGCTCGCGCTAGATCCCCGCGATGTGTCCGTCGCATACATGCGATTGGATCGCGGCCGACACGTGGAGGTCTGCCCGCTCACGCCCAAGTTCGACCTGCGGTATCACGGCCGGATGCTGGATGAGGTGCTGGATGAGCGGGAGAGGCTGGGAATTGTCCACCGTGAAAGCGGGCCACGACGCGCGCAGGCACTCGCGGAGTTCCACGCCCACGAAGCAGCGTTGCAAGAGGTTGCTGCGGAGCGTCGAGCGGAGGCCTCCGGGGGCGAGAAGGTGATCCCCATCGTGCGTGGGCAGCGCGAGGCCCGTCGTGAAGAGCGAACCGCGCGCCGCCGCGAGGAGGCGTTTACGCCCGCGGTCCCGGATGAGGTGATTTCACCGGCGACTGTCATTCCGCTGCACGACGACTATCTCCCCTTTCCCAGCTGACGGCGAGGCCAAAGAGGGCTCATGATTACCAATCCACTTGCACCCGGCAGCGTAACGAGTGCCGAGTACATTGATCAGGATGTCAGCGCATTTCGAGGTAATCCGTTCCTGGAGGCGCTCCCGCCGCTGTTGAGCGGAGACGAATTGCGGCGGCGGATGGCGTACTATCCATCCTACGACCCGGCTGTCCGCGAGCGGCCGCCGGAGATCCGGCGAATGGAGGCAGGTGGACTGCTCTACTACAGGCACCCGGTCGGGGTTCACCTCGAGATGGCGTTCCGCCTCACGAACCTTTTGCGCTGGGGGTATGTAGCCCGCAATCCGATCCACCCTGGATTCCAAGCCGGCGTCCATGCGCGGACAGGCGCGCTGGAAGTGCAAGGCAAGAAGGATAAGCTCCTCGTCGGTTCGGCTGGATTCGGGGGCGACTTCTGGCCCAGTGCTACCGGCCTGACACTGCTCGGCATTACCGGGATCGGCAAGACGGTGATAACAGAAATGTGGATGAAGCTCTACCCGCAGATGATCGTCCACACCGAGTACGGGGGCCGGCCCTTCATCAACACCCAGATCGTATACCTTCGTCTGCAATGTCCGAAGGACGGGAGCATTCATACGCTGATCAGAAATTTCTTTCTTGCGATCGACGCATTGCACCGTTCCGTGCCGATCGAGACCAATTACCAGCGTTGGTATTTGACCGGGCGCACTACAATCCAGGAACTGATCCCGAAAATGGCGTTGCTGGCCGCGCAACACGGCCTGGGACTCCTGATCCTTGACGAAGTCCAGGATCTGAGTCCGCGAGGTGCCGCACCGATCCTGTCCTTTCTGGTTCAACTCGTGAACACGATCGGTGTCCCGGTGGTGCTGGTGGGCGGGCTGGAAGCGCTACCTGTGCTGACGGCTCAGTTCCGCCAAGCGCGGCGTGGAGCCACGGAGGGTGACATGATCGTGGGCCGCGCGGAACTCGGAGATGATTGGAGAAAGTTCTGCGAACCTTTGTGGAAGTTCCAGTACACGCGCGATCTCACGCCGCTCACTGAGGATATCCTGGAAGCCCTGTACGAGGAGTCGCAAGGTATTACCCAGTATCTGGTGCTGCTGCACAAGCTGGCGCAGGAACGTGCGATCGCGACGGGTCTGGAGCGGATCACTCCGGGGCTGATCCGTTCGGTGGCGAAAGACAGCCTCACGCAGGCGAGGCCCGTACTTCGTGCCATCGGGCGCGGCAACAAGGAATTCTTGCGCCGAATGCCGGATGTCGAGGGGCCCGACGGCTATGAGTCCGTTCCGTTTGTCCGGGGCACTCCGCCAACAAGAGTACCAGCCACCGAAGTTGCCGTGGCCGCGCCGAAGCCAAAACGCGCACCAAGGCGGGAGTCCGCAGGAAAGGCGGCCGCAGTCTCGCCGTCTACGGCGGTCGCGCCGGAAAGAGGAGACGCGCTACGTGCAGGGGGGATGATCCCGCTGCCCGAACTCGTCCGCGACGCTCGGGACGGAGGTGATGACGCGCATGCCGCATTGAGCAGAGCCGGGTTGATCGGAGACCAATTGTGGAAGCAGATCGCGGGGCCTGATTGGGTGGCTGCACGGGGTGCCTGACGCGTATGGCATGTTCGGGCGCGGTAGGCCGTGCCCGCTGACCCACGGTAATCGACAGCAGAGTGAAC
>DATABT010000468.1:0-8819 GCA_036259455.1 Longimicrobium sp.
GCTCCGGCTGGCGGCGGCCGCCGGGGTGGATGATCTGCGTGACCCGCAGCGTGCCGTACGCCGTCTCTTCCTGGTGCAGCAGCCGCTCGCCACCCTCGTCCCCCCGCCCCGTCTCGCGCGGGAAGAAGAGGGGAAAGGTCAGCATGGCGCCCACGGCCAGCATCAGCGGCCCGGGACTGATCGACGGGAGAAAGAAGAGCCCGCTGAGCGCCGCGCCGGCCGCCGCGCCGATCAGAACGGCCATCACCGTCTCCTCGGCGCCGCGGGAGAGGGCGGCGGGCTCGTGCCCGTCATCCGCCCCGTCGCGCGGCGGGTGGAAGTGCGCGGCCCAGGCGGCCAGCGCGGGGAGCAGGAAGCCGATGGCGTAGACGGGAATGCCGACCAGAAAGAGGAGCGCCAGCGCGCGCGCCATCCCCCCGAAGCGCTCCAGCTGCAAGTAGCTCCACAGCGTGCCGAAGATGCCGGCGGACGCCACGGCCACGCCCGCGCCCACCCAGCGCCAGGTGGGCGCCTGGTCCGGGCGCGCCTCGGGGGAGCCCGCCCACAGGCCCGCCGCCAGCGCCGCGGCAAAGGTCGCCACCAGCCCGCCGGCCGCGGGAAGCACCCCCCGCGCCTCGTACAGGATCAGGCTCGCCGCGGCGAACGCCACCACGCCCAGCGCCAGCCCCGCCAGGGAGGCGCGCGCCAGCACCGGCCAGGCGGGCCGGCGGGCGTCAGGACTCGAATCGGCCGTATCCTCCACGATAATAAAGCAGCGGGGTTCCTTGTCGGGCGTCGGCGGCAAGCACCTCGCCGATGAAAATGGTGTGGTCGCCGCCGGGGAGCGCGGCGGTCACCCGGCAGTCCATCCAGGCCAGCGCCTCGTCCAGCACGGGGGCACCGGTGCGCTCGGCGTGGAAGGCGGTGCCCAGGAACTTCTCCTCCCCGCCCCCGCCGGCAAAGCGCCGCGCCAGCGTCTCGCCGCGCCCCTCCTCCAGCAGGTTGATGGCGTAGTATCCCGCGCTCTCGATGAACGCGTGCGTCTCCGAGCCGCGGCCCACGCACACCAGCACCAGCGTGGGATCCAGCGACACCGAGCTCACCGCGCTCACGGCGAGCCCCGCGGGCGAGCCGTCCGGCCGGCACGAGGTGACCACGGCGACGCCGGTGGCGAAGTGGCCGATCACCCGGCGATACTCGCTCTCGTCGATCATCTTGGCATCGGATCGGTGGCGTCGTAGCTTGCCGCGCGCGTGTGTGGGCTGGCCGGTTCCTTGCTTGCACCCCCCGCGTGTGCAAGGGCCCGGCCGCTGCCGGAAAACAAAAGCCGGCCGGACGGTGGGCCCGGCCCGCTCCCCAGGATTCCAAGAGACCGTGAAGATGCGCGTCGTGGCAGCCCGCGCCGTCCGCGTGGCGGCGCCCCTGATTGTAACCGCTCTGGCCGCGTGCGACAACGTGGACTGGGGCGGCGCGACCGTCCAGGTGGTCACGCCCCCGCCCCCCGGCGCCGGGCAGGCCACCGTCCCCGAGCCCGGCACCGTGGCCGGCCTGGGGCTGCCGACCGGGCGCGTGCTCTTTCACGTCGTCCGCAACCCCGACGGCACCGCGGCCATCACCCCGGTGGCGGAGATCAGCGGCGACTCGCTGCGCACCATCCGCAAGCCGGCCGGCGTGGCGCCCGAGGCGTACGAGCAGCGCTTTCGCCAGGCGGTGATGGACGTCAACGCGGAGTTCGTCCTCTTTCGCCGCGGGGCGGAGGTGGGGACGATGATCGTCAAGCAGAACGGTCCGCTCACGGCGTGCGGCGTGCCGACCTCCACCGGGCAGGCGAGCACGGTGGCGGCGGCGGCGGCGGAGCGCGAGTTCCTGGCCTTCCGGCGCGGCCTGGCCCCGCAGGTGATCGGCGAGTACACGCCGCCGCAGGTGGAGGGCACCATCCAGCGCTACGCCTCGCTGGTCGCCGAGCGGCTGGTGCTGCAGAACGGCCTGCAGCGGCCGCGCAGCTGGCCGGGCGCGCAGCGCGACCTGCAGGCGCTGAACCTGGTGCTGGGCGGCCAGTCCGAGATGGCGGCCACCTACCTGGTGGGTGACAACCTGGGGATCGGACAGGCGGACCCCGAGGGGTACAGCGTGTTCTACGTGGCCAGCTACGAGCAGCGCGCGGGGTACACGCCCATCTACACCGAGGTGCGCGACTATGACAAGGTGGGCAAGGGCGCGCCCAAGCTGGTGGACCACCTGAACTGGAACGGCACGGGCGGCGCGGAGATGCTGGTGCAGGTGTTCGGCACGCGCGAGTCGTGGTACGAGGCGGTTTCGCGCGACGGCGGCAGCTGGCGCAAGGTGTGGGAGGGGGCGCGCTGCCGCGAGCCCGCGCCCCCCGCCAACCGCAGCATCGGCGCGGCGGAGCGCACGGCGCCGGCCACCCGCTGATCCGGCTGATTCCGGGGCAGGTCTCGTTGCTCTGGCGTCACACGGAGTCAACGGAGGCAACGCGAGCGGGGACGGGGGATGAGAAAGAGGGGTGGGTGACGATCGTCATCTACCCCTTCTGCATGGGTCGATCACAACCCTTTGCCGGCGGATGGTATCTCACCGCGCGGGCCCCTCCCGCCTGCACCCCTGTCCATCCGAGCACAGATGAGCCCCTGGCACGCACTCTCGACGACGAACATCACCCGGAGAAACTGGATCGGCGGCGGCGCGGCCCTGCTGCTGGGCGGCACTTCGGCCTCCGCCGTCCCCGCACCGCTCGCCGCCTCGGCGGAATCGCGGGACCGGGTGGATTACGCGCGGCTGATGCGGCTGGCGAACGTGCCGGGAATGGCCGTCGCCGAGGCCGCCGGGGGGCGGGTGGAGGCGCGCGGCTACGGCGTGCGCCGCGCGGGGACGGGGGACGCGGTGACGGAAGACACCGTGTTCGAGGCGGCGTCGCTGAGCAAGCCGGTGTTCGCGTACATCGTGCTCGGGCTGGCGCGGGAGGGGGTGATGGACCTGGACCGGCCCGTGGGGGAGTACCTGGCGCTCCCCGATTCCGATGACGCACGGGCACGGACCATCACCGCCAGACACCTGCTGAGCCACAGCGGCGGCTGGCGCAACTGGCGGTTCGCGCGCGAGCACGTGCTGACGACGGAGTTCGAGCCGGGCGCGCGCTTCTCCTACTCGGGCGAGGGGTTCGCCTTTCTGCAGCGGATCGTGGAGTCGCTCACGGGCCGCGCGCTCCCGGTGCTGGCGCGGGAGCGCGTCTTCGCGCCGCTGGGAATGCAGGCGAGCTCGTTCGTCTGGCACCCGTCGCTGGACGCGCGCCTGGCGTCGCCACACAGCGGGCGCGGCGACCCGCTGGAGAGCTACAACGTGCGCACGGCGCGGGCGTTCCGCGCGCTGGAGGCGGAGTGGGGGCGCCCGCTGGAAGAGTGGATGGCCGCGGACGTGGAGCGGGCGTTCGCGCGCGTGAGCCCGGACCAGCCGCCGTTTCCCAACTTCACCGTTCCCAACGCGGCGGCCAGCCTGTCCACCACGGCGCGCGACTACGGCACGTTCGTGCGCCACCTGCTCACGGACGGCGCGCCCGTGCTCGCGCGAATGATGGAGCCGCGGGTGCGCATCAACGAGGCGCTGCGCTGGGGGCTGGGGATCGGGCTGGAGGAGATGGAGGACGGCCGCACCCTGTTCTGGCACTGGGGCGACAACCCGGGCTTCAAGAACTTCGTCGTTGGCGACCCCGCCGCCGGCCGCGCGACGATCGTGTTCACCAACGCCAACAGCGGCCGCGCCGTCTACGAGCGCGTCGTCCGCGACCGCACCGCCACCGACCACCCCGCGTTCCTCTGGATCTGACACCGATTCCTCCGATTTTCTGTGCAGAACGGAAGAAAACATTCAACGCAGAGTGCGCAGAGTAGAAAAGATAGTTCGCAGAGGAGAATTACGTCCTTCTCTGCGAACTCCTTCTGTTCTCTGCGTACGCTGCGTTGAATTCACCACGCCCGGACTGCGCCGCGGATGCGGGGCAGTCAGCGGATCACTTCGCGCTCGGTCACGATGGCGTCGAGGCGGATGTCCCAGGCTTCGCGGGGCACGGAGGGGGTTTCCTGGGCGGCGAAGAACAGGCCGCAGCGGAAGCCGCGCCAGTCGGGCTGCGCGAGCAGGCGGTCGTAGTAGCCGGCGCCGCGGCCCAGGCGGTGGCCCGCGCGGTCCCACGCCAGGCCCGGGATAAGCGCGGCATCGATGTCACCGGGCTGGCGGACGGGGCAGGTGTCGGCGTCGGGCTCGCGGATGCCGTAGAGGCCGGGGCGCAGCGCGTCGGGCGAATCCACCTGGTGCAGCGTCATCCGCCCCTCCGGCAGCACGCGCGGATAGACGAGGGTCATGCCGCGCCGCCGCGCCTCGGCCGCGATCTCGTCCGTCCCCACCTCTTCCGGCAGCGACGCGTAGAGCATCAGCGTGCGCGCGCCGGCCACCTCCGGCACCTCCCACACCCGCCGCGCGATCTCCGCTTCCGCGGCGGCGCGCTCGGCGGGGGGGAGCGCGCGGAGAAAGGCGCGCGCCTCGGCGCGGATGGCGGCCTTGCTCACGCGCCGTCCGCCCGCGCCACGGCGACGGCGACGGAGGCAGCCACGCGCGCGTTGTTCAGCAGCAGCGCCGCGTTCGCCTCCAGCGACCGTCCGCCGGTCGCCTCCGCGACGGCGCGCAGGAGAAAGGGCGTCACCTCCTTGCCGCGGACGCCTTCGTGGCGCGCCCGGTCCAGCGCGGCGGAGATGGCGGCGTCGACCTCCACCGCCGGCAGCGCCTGCTCCGCCGGCGGGGGAACGCAGAGGAGCATGGCGCCGGGAAGCCCGAAATCGCGGTGGGCGCGCCAGAGCGCCGCGGCCTGCTCCGCGCCGTCCACGCGCACGTCGACGGGGATGCCGCTGCGGGCGGAATAGAACGCGGGAAGCTCGTCCGTGCCGTAGCCGGCCACGAGCACGCCCGCCGTCTCCAGCGCCTCGCGCGTGGCGGGGAGGTCCAGCACGGACTTGGCGCCCGCGCAGACGACCAGCATGGGCGTGCGGCCCAGCTCCGTCAGGTCCGCGGAGACGTCGCGGTCATCGCCGCGGTGCACGCCGCCGATGCCGCCCGTCGCGAACACGCGCACGCCCGCGCGCACCGCCAGCCACATCGTCGCGGCCACCGTGGTCGCGCCGTCCGTCCCCCGCGCCACGGGAACGGCCAGGTCGCGGGTGGAGAGCTTGAGCACGCCGTCCGCCATGGCCAGGTGCTCGATCTCCGCGCGCTCCAGCCCCACCCGCGGCACGCCCGCGACGACGCCGACGGTCGCCGGTACCGCGCCCGCGGACGCGACCACCTCCTCCATCGCCATGCCCACCTGCAGGTTGCGCGGGCGCGGCAGCCCGTGCGCCAGCACCGTGCTCTCCAGCGCGACGACGGGCCTGCGCCGCGCGAGCGCGTCGGCGACCTGCGGGGACGTGCGGATCATCGGCCTCCGGCGAGTGCGGGGGATGCGGACCGGGCGTAAGTTAGGGGGAGTGCGAGAGTGCGAAAGTGCGTGAGTGGATCCGGCGCGGCGGCGGGTCTCGGCCGCACCCCCTCCCGCTCGTCACCTCGCGACCTCCCCCAGAAAAACCCTGGGGGAGGTTGAACTTCGATGCGGGACGACACTCTCGCTCCGCACCATCCCTCCCCCCGGGGTTGGGGAGGGGTCGACCGGTGTCGCGAGGAACGAGCGCAAGGCCGGTCGGGGGAGAGGGCCGCCGCGGTCGCAGCTCGACGCCGTTCGCAGCGTTCAACCGCCCGGGGCAGGCCCGGCCGAAGACGATCGAATGACCGACGCTACCAGCCCGATGTCCGGCGACATGCCGCCCGAGGAGTTCCGCCGCCACGCGCACGCCGTCGTCGACTGGATGGCGGACTATCTCGCGAATGTCGGCGAGTATCCGGTGCTCGCACTGGTGCGGCCGGGCGAGACGGCGGCGCGGCTGCCCGCTTCGGCGCCGGAGCGCGGCGAAGCGGTGGACGACATCCTCCGCGACTTCCGCGACGTCATCGTTCCCGGCGTCACGCACTGGAACCACCCCGACTTCTTCGCCTACTTTGCCATCACCGGCTCCGCGCCGGGAATCCTGGGCGAGATGCTGGCGGCGGCGCTGAACACCAACGCCATGCTCTGGCGCACCGGCCCCGCCCAGACGGAGCTGGAAGAGCGCACGCTGGACTGGCTGCGGCAGCTGCTGGGGCTGCCGGAGGGCTTTCACGGCACCATCCAGGACACCGCGTCCATCAGCACCCTGGTCGCCATCGCGGCGGCGCGCGAGGCGGCGGGGCTGGGCGTGCGCGAAGAGGGGATGAGCGGGCGCGGACTGCCGCGGCTGCGCGTGTACGCGTCGCGGGAGGTGCATTCGTCCATCGACAAGGCGGGGATCACGCTCGGCATCGGGATGAGCGGGACACGCAAGATCCCCACGGACGACCGGTTCCGCATGGACCCGGCGGCGCTGGAGGCCGCCATCGTGGAGGACCGCGCGGCCGGCATCCACCCCCTGGCCGTCGTCGCCACCGTGGGAACGACGTCCACCAGCAGCATCGACCCCGTTCCGGCCGTCGCGGAGATCTGCGAGCGGCACGGCGTCTGGCTGCACGTGGACGCGGCGTACGGCGGCTCCGCGGCGCTCGTCCCGGAGCTGCGGCACGTGCTGGAGGGCGCGGAGCGGGCGGATTCGCTGGTCGTCAATCCGCACAAGTGGATGTTCGTCCCCATCGACTGCTCCGTCCTGTACTCGCGCCGGCCGGAGGTCATCCGCCGCGCCTTCTCGCTCGTCCCCGAGTACCTGCGGACCACGGAGGGCGAGTCCGTCACCAATTTGATGGACTACGGGCCGGCGCTGGGCAAGCGCTTCCGCGCGCTCAAGCTGTGGATGGTGCTGCGGTACTTCGGCGCGGAGGGGATGGCGGCGCGCATCCGCGAGCACGTCCGCCTGGCGCGGGAGTTCGCCGCGTGGGTGGAGGCGGAACCGGGGTGGGAGGTGATGGCGCCCGTCCCCCTGAGCCTGGTCGTCTTTCGCCACGCGCCGCCGGCGATGGACGGCGAGGCGGCGGACGCGCACAACGAGCGGGTGATGGCGGCGGTGAACGCGGGCGGGCGCGCCTTCCTCAGCCACACCCGCGTGGGGGGACGGCTGGCGCTGCGGCTGGCCGTCGGCAACCTTCGCACGGCGGAGGAACACGTGCGCTCCGCGTGGGACCTGCTGCGCCATGCGGCCGAAGCCGATCGCGCAAGTGCTTGACTTGGCGGGGGCTGCGGCGCAACAATGTCCCTTCACGCCACAGACGGTGCGGGTCCGCGGTTCCCTCTCCCGACACGCCGCAGCATGCAGGCCGCCCTGAACGCCTCGTCCGCCCACTTCGCCGAGCTCTTTGCCCGCGAGCGCCTGCTGGTGCTGCAGGAGCGCCACCGGCAGGCCATCCGGCAGCGCTGGGCCATCACCGTGCTGGCGATGTCGATGGCGTTCGTCGGCATCTTTACCCGCGTCTTCGAGATCTCCTTTCCCATCGCCATCGGGCTGGCGCTGGCCAGCTTCGTGGCGAACGCCGCCGCCCTGGCGCTGCACCGCGCGGGCCGGTTCGCGTACTGGCAGTTCTGGGGGATGATGCTCGTGGACGCGCTGATGATGACCGGCCTTACCGCGGCGCTGGGCGTGCACGGCTACCTGGTGATGCCGGCGCTGGTCTTCATCGTGGGTGGATACGCGCTGGGGATGCCCCGCGCGGCGCGGACGCAGTGGACGGCGATGCTGGTGATGTACCCGCTGGGGCGCGCGCTGGGCTTCGTCGTGGCGGACGCGCCGGTGAACTGGGCCCTGGTCGGCGTCGAAAGCATCTTTCTCCTGGGCTCCGCCTGGCTCGCCGCGGTCGGGCCCATGGCCTACACGCGCCGCCTGCGCCGCGTGCGCCAGGCGCTGGCCCGCGCGCAGGAGGGCGACTTCACCGGGCGGCTGCCGGACCGGCACCTGGACGACATCGGCTTCCTGTCCGTCTCCGTGAACGGGATGTCGCACGCGGTGGGCGAGGTGGTGCGGCAGATCCAGGAACACGCCCGCTCGCTCGCCTCCCTTTCCGACACCCTGAAGACGACGGCGGAGGAGGTGCAGTCCGCCGCGCGGGTGATCAGCGAGGCGACCACGCAGGGCGCGGAGGAGGCGGGGCAGCAGCTGGAGCTGGTCGCCAGCGGCGCGTCGTCGGTGCAGGCCATCGCGCGGGAAAGCACGGACCTGCGCGCGGAGGCGGCACGGTCCATGGAGGCCGCCCGCGAGCTGCGCGGCGAGGCGGAGGAGCACGCGCGCCGCGTGGAGCGCGCGGGAACGCTGCTGGTGGAGTTGACGGACGACTACCGCCGCCTAGCCGCCGCCGTGGACGCGCTGGAGGCGGCGGGCGCGCGGGTGAGCGGCTTCGTGACCGCCATCGGCGAGATCGCGGAGCAGACCAACCTTCTCGCGCTCAACGCGGCCATCGAGGCCGCGCGCGCGGGAGAGCAGGGGCGCGGCTTCGCCGTGGTGGCGGGAGAAGTGAGGCAGCTGGCCGCGCAGGCCGGCGCCTCCGCGTCCGAAGTCGCCGGCGTCGTGGAGCAGACGGCGGCGGCGCTGGCGGAGGTGCGCGAGCGGCTGCAGGCGGGATCGGCACGGATCAGCGGCGTGGGCGCGGTGGCGGGGGCGGGCAGGGACTCGCTGGGCATCATCGTGGAAGGATTGTCGCGCACCGTGCAGTTCATCGAGCGCATTACCGGCGACGTGGACCGGCAGGCGGCGGCCATGGAGGCGCTGCGGGCGGACGTGGCCCGCATCCGC
>DATABT010000469.1:0-2472 GCA_036259455.1 Longimicrobium sp.
ACGATGCGCCCCACGCGGAACCCGGCGGCCGCGCACGCGGCCGTCACGGATTCGACGAGGGCCGTCGGCGCGCACCCCGCGCGCGTCGGCACGAGGGCGCCGGAGCGGGGACCGGGGAGGCGGGCGGCGTCGGCCACCAGCGGCTCGTCGCGCACGGCGAAGTGGCGGCGCGCGTTGCGGCGCAGGAGCGCGCCCAGCTCCGCCCGCCGCACCGGCGGCAGGGCGACGACCTTGGCGTGCGCCATTCGCCGCAGCAGCGCCACGTCCATCCGCCCGCCGCTCGCGCCCAGCTCCGCCGCCAGCCCGCGCAGCCCCTCTTCCAGCGCGGCGGCGTCCGCGGAAGGCAGGTCGTACCGCATCACCTCCTCCACCCGCAGCCCGCGCACGCCACGCCGCAGCCGCACGACCAGGAGGTGGTCCGGACCCGCCGCCATGGCCAGCTTGGCCCGGCTGCCGCGGATGGGCGGGCGGTGCCCGGCGATGGGGATGACCTGCCGCGGGTCGGCGCGGCGCCCCAGGGCGGGCGCCGCGGCGAACGCGGACCGCGGGACGGGTCGATGGAGATCAGAATGCATCCGCACGGATCCCGTAGATGGCCTGCAGCAGCGAGAGCGCGACGAAGCCCACGATCCCGCCGAACAACACGATCAGCGCCGGCTCCAGCAGGCGGAGCAGGCGGTCCAGGCGGCGCTCCAGCTCGCCCTCCATGGCCGCCGCGCCGCGGTCCAGCATCTCCGGCAGGCGGCCGCCCTCCTCGCCCACCTCCACCATCTGCACGAACAGGAAGGGAAAGATCCCCGTCCGCCGCAGCGACGCCGCCAGCCGGTCGCCCGCGCGCACCTCCTCCCGCGCGCGCAGCACCTCCGCCGCCACCGCCGCGTCCGCCTGGCTCTCCGCCGCCACCTCCAGCGCGGGAAGGATCGGCAGCCCGCTTCCGAGAAGGGTCGAGAGCGATCGTCCCAGCCGCGCCGCCGCGACCCGCCTGCGCAGCCCGCCGACGACCGGGATGGACAGGAGGATGCGGTCCATCGCCGCGCGCCCCTCGTCCGACGCGCGCCACGCGGCAATCCCCGCGGCCAGGGCGATGAGCCCGATGACGATCGCCACCCACCACCGCGAGATGAACCCGCCCGCCGCCAGCAGCGCCGCGGTCGACCTGGGCAGCGCGGAGCCGGTGTCCGCCAGCAGCGCCACGAAGCGCGGCAGCACGTAGACGAACAGGATGACGAGCGCCCCCGCGCCCACCGCGCACATCACCGCGGGATAGACCATCGCCGACGCCAGGCGCGAGCGCAGGGCCTGCTCGCGCTCCAGCTGCCCCGCCAGCCGGTCCAGCGCCTGGGCCAGGTGCCCGCCGCGCTCCCCGGCGCGCACCATCCCCACCGCAAAGCGGGGGAAGATGCGGGGATGCGCGGCCATCGCCTCCTCCAGCCGCGCGCCGCCGCGCACCCGCTCGCGCGCGTCCATCACCGCCGCCGCCACGTCGCGCCGGGCGACCACGCGGCTCACGGAGGCCAGCGCGCGGTCCAGCGGAAAACCCGCCTCCAGCAGCGTGGCCAGGTAGCGGACGGCCTCCACCACGTCGGCGCGCCGCCCGCGGAAGCCGGCGTGGCGCGGCTCCGCGTCCTGCGCGGTGGCGGGCGCCACGTCCAGCGGGTACAGGCCGCGCAGCCCCAGCTGGCGCTCCAGTGCCAGCGCGCTCTCGGCCTCTTCCACGCCGCGGAGGGTGCGGCCGGCGGCGTTGGCCGCGCGCCAGGCGAAGGCGGGCATGGTGGCTACTTCCAGCTCGTCACGTCCGCGTCCTCGCCCTCGCCGCCTTCGCGGCCGTCGCGGCCCAGGGTGAGCAGGTCGAAACTGTGCGGGTTCACGGTCCCCGGGCTGCGGAAGACGTACGGCTGCCCCCACGGATCCACCGGCAGCTCGCGGCGCAGGTACGGCCCCCGCCAGCGCCGTGGCGTGGGCGGCGCGCTGGGCGTCGTCCGCAGCGCCGCCAGCCCCTGCTCGGTGGTGGGGTAGCGGTCGTTGTCCAGGCGATAGGCGTCCAGCGCGGCGGAGAGCATCTCGATCTGCGCCTTGGCCGTGGAGGACTTGGCGGTGTCCACGTGCTGGAACACGCTCGGCGCCACCAGCGTGGCCAGCATGGCGATGACGATGATCACCACCAGGATCTCCACCAGCGTAAATCCCGCCCTGCGCATGGTGCCTCTCGGGTTCTCTTGGATATGCATATCCGTCTCGTCACCCATGCTGCCGCGCGGGCGCCCCCTCCCGCTCGTCGCCTCGCGACCTCCCCCAAAAAAACCTGGGGGGAGGTTGAACTTCCCTCGGGCCCTCACCCCGGGCCCCTCCCCGGCCCCGCCCCCGGCCCCTCCCCGCTCGTTCCTCGCGGAGAGGGGAGACGCAGCCGCTGGGATCTGGGGCGTCGTCGAACGGCATCGCACTGCGTCCGCAGGCGCCCCCCCTCTCCCGGCC
>DATABT010000470.1:0-4686 GCA_036259455.1 Longimicrobium sp.
CGCGCGAGGATTCGCGCGGCCACCGTTCCTTCGCAGCCGGCCCGCCTCAGCGAGCCACCGTCCACTGGATGGGCTGCTCCACCCACACCTTTACCGGACGCCCGTTCACCCTGGCCGGGCGGAACCGCAGCGAGCGCACGGCCCGCGTGGTGGGGTCGTTGAACTGCTCGTGCGTGGAGCTGGTGATCTGAATGCTCTCGGCGTCCACGCGGCCGTCTTCCATCACGCGGAAGCGCACCTGCACCGTGCCCGTCACGCCCGCGTCGCGCAGCAGCGGCGGGTAGTTGCGGGCCAGCTGGCGCTGGAAGTCGCTCCCGTTGGTGGGCCGGGGCAGCTCCTCCACGGCCGACAGCTCGTAGGTGCCCTCGTCCGGCGGCGTCTCGCGCTGCACCGTGCTCTGGGCCACGCCGCCCTCCACGCCCTTGGCCACGCCGCCCTCGACGCCCTGACCGCTGAAGTCCTCCGGGTTCACCGCCTGCTCGTTCGCGCTGGGCGGCGCGATCGTCGGGGGCGGCTCCTCGGGCGGCATGAGCACCTGGGTGCCCTTGGCCACCGGCGGCGGCGTCTCGGGCTCGGGCTCGGGCGGCGGCGGCTCCGGCTCCTTGGGCTTCTCCGGCTCCGGCTCCTTGGGCTTTTCTTCCTCGAGCTCGACGAAGTCGACCAGCTCCTCGCCTCGCTTGCCGCGCCGCTCCTCATCCTGCGCCGCAGCCACCAGCCCGCCAATGAGCACGACGTGGAGGATGCCCGAGATGATGAGATTCGTGGGCGACCAGAAGCCGGTCTTCTTCCGGCCTTCCGATGCCACCAGTTTGTTGAACATGCCCTCCTCCGCGTGGATCTAAAAACGGTTGCGCCCCGGCGGACGCGGCAGGGGAACTTCGCGCTCCGGAGTCCCTAACGAACGGCCCTCCACGATTCTGACCGACTTAGCGAACGTTAGATCGAAACTCCGTCACACGCCCCGGAATTGCGCATGACGGAGGGAAAACGATCTGGGACGTGCCGCGGCCAACGCGAGCCCCTGTGCAGGGTTCGGCGGTAAGGTGCAGTGCACGATACGCGCTGTCAAGGCGCGCCGGCCACGGATGTGCACACGGGCCGGCGCTCCCGTACCGCGCCGGGCGATGGGTACCCCCACGCCGCAGATGCGTTCCCCGCAAATTGCACCTCCACAGCAACTTAGGACTGCTACACACCCCTCCCGCCGAACCCTGTACGCATATTCCGTACGCCTGCGTGCCACTCCCCGGCCGCACGCAATATGCACACGTTGCGCACGCACCTATTACGACGTCGCAAATTCCGATCTCGGCTGCATTCCCAGCCCCGGCTGGCCGGCCAGCGCCTCCCGCAGCGCGGCAAAGCTCTGGGGGCAGAGCGCGGGGCCGGCGTCGCGCTCCATGATCTCCAGCACCCTCTCCCGCGGCATGGCGCCGCGGTACGGCCGCTCGGCGGAGAGCGCGTCGCACACGTCCGCCACGGCCAGCACGCGGGCGGCGACGGGGAGCGTGCCCGCCGCGATGCCGCGGTGATAGCCACGCCCGTCCATGCGCTCGTGGTGCGACGCCGCCGTCTCCGCCAGGGCGCGAAAGGGCGCCACGCGGACGAGGATACGGTAGCTGTACTCCGGGTGGCGCCGGACGGCGGCAAACTCCTCTTCCGTCAGTTTTCCCGGCTTGTCGAGGATGCGGTTGGAGACGCCGAGCTTTCCCACGTCGTGCAGCAGTGCGGCCCGGCGCAGGTCGCGCAGCGCCTCCGCGCCGAAGCCCAGCACGCGGCCGATGGCGTCCGCGTACTCCGCCACGCCCTCCGAGTGGCGGCAGGTGTAGGGTGACTTGGCGTCGATCACGCGGGCGAACGCGTGGGCGATGCGGTCCAACCGGTCGCCGTCGGCCCCGAGCACGCGGTCGCCGGGCTCCAGGGCGGCGGCCTGCGCGCGGCAGTCGCCGGAGAGCCCGGCCCAGAAGGCGCCGTCCGCGCGCACCGCTTCCAGCGCGCGGACGAGCTCTGGGTCGAACCACCGCCCGGCGCGGTCACGCGCCACGGCGAAGGCGGTTTCCACGCCGCGGGTGGAGTGAAAGATCTCCACCGTCTGCGCCAGGCAGGCAATGCGCGCCAGCAGCGGGATCTCCTCGCCCGCCATCCCCGCGGGGGCGCCGCGGCCGTCCCAGTGCTCGTCCAGGGCGCGGATGGCGGCGGCGGTGTCGTCCGTCATCTCCAGCATCCGCGCGATGTCGGCGCCGCGCTCGCAGCGGGTGCGGACGAGCTCCGTCCCCGGCGCCTCCCGCCGCGTAAAGCCGATCACCTGCTTCGCCCTGGTCAGGACGGACTCGCCGGGGCGGACGTTGCGGACCACGTGGCCGATGCTCCGCCAGCGGCTGGCCCAGTCCACCGTCTTCCACGTCTGCTTCACCACGTGGTCGTCCGCGCCGAACAGCTCGCAGGTCGCGGCGGAGTTGCTGCTGCAGCCGGCGTCCTTGAGCAGCAGTGCGTAGAAGAGCGACGAGCGCGCCTCCGCGTCCAGCCCGATCTCGCGCCCGATGCGCATCCCGATGAGGCAGGTGCGCACGGAGTGGCCCTCCGGCTGCCCTTCCGTCAGGTCCAGCGCGTACGAGAGCGCGGAGAGCACCTCCGAGAGGCGGACGTGGTCGCCGGGCGGGGCGGACGTCGCGGGTTCGCGGCCGGAGGAGAGCATGGGAACCGCGTGGATGACGGGGTGCGGATGATCGGCGTTCGGGCGCGATGGAAGGGTCCGCGCGGGGCGCCCCCTCCGCTCGCTCGGGCTCGCACCTCCCCCACAACCCTGGCGGAGGTTGGGCTTCGAGCGCGAGTGACAGCTTTCCGTCTGCGTCCTCGGGGCCCCTCCCCACCTCCCGCTCGTTGCTCGTGGAGAGGGGAGAAGTTCAACTTCAACGCCAATGTACGGCCGATGCGCGGCCGCCGGATGTCAGGTGCGCCCGGCGGCTTCGGCGCGGGTGCGGGCCTGGCGCAGGAGGCCGGCGGCCATCATGTCGTACGGGATGGACGTGGCGTAGCGCACCACCAGATCCGGGTCTCCCGTGGCGGCGAGCAGGTCGGCGTCGCCGTGGGTACGCAGGAGACCGGTGAGCACGGCGGGATCGGCGTCCGCGTGCTCGGCGGCCCAGCGCGTCCAGCCGGCCAGGCGCGCGGCGAGGTCGTCCAGGTGCCACGCGACGTCGTCGATGCCGCCGAAGTGCGTGGGGAGCAGCATCCGCGGCTCCAGCGCGCGCAGCCGGTCGATGCTGGCCAGCCACGCGGGCGTGTCCACCTCCGGCGGCGGCGTGGGCGGGCGCACGTGCCGCGCGTGCTGCAGCCGGATGCCGCCCACGTCGCCCGTAAAGACGAGGCCGGCGTCGGGATCGTGGAAGGCGAAATGATGGGCGGCGTGCCCCGGCGTCTCCAGCGCGAGCAGCGAGCGCCCGCCCACGCGAATGGCCTCGCCGTCCGCCGGGGTGCGCAAGCGCTCGGCGGGAACGGGGAGCATGGTCCCCCACAGCGCGTCCATCATCTCGCCGTACAAACGTCTGGCGCTCGCGAGCAGCCGCGACGGGTCCGCCAGGTGCGGCGCGCCGCGCGGATGCACGTGCACCCGCGCGTCCGGCGCGATGCGCGCGAGCTGGCCGGCGCCGGCGGCGTGGTCCAGGTGGATGTGCGTCAGCAGAACGTGCCCGAGGCCGGCGGGATCATGCCCGGCGGCGCGGATGCCGGCCAGCAGCGCGTCCAGCGTGGAGGCGGGGCCGGACTCGATCAGCGCCAGCTCGCCGCCGTCTTCCACCAGGTACGACGCGATGAACCCCGGCCCGCCCCAGCCGTGGTCGATCCGGGTGACCCCCGGCGCCTCCTGAAAGATGCTCGCCTCCGCCATCCCCGTCCCCGTGTCTGCGTTCGCCGTACCGCACGCGGGACAATGTAGTGCATGGCAGAGCTGGCGGCGACGGGCGCACGCGAACGAAACCCTTGACACGGGGGATGCCGGTGGTGAATTTCCACCACGTGGTTGTTTTCCACCACCAATTCCCCGGTACCCCATGCATGACCCGTATGCCGGCCTGAGCCGCCGCGAGCGGCAGGTGATGGACGTGATCCACCGGAAGGGCCGCACCGCCGTCGCCGACATCGAGGCGGAGCTCCCGGACGCGTCGTACGACTCCGTGCGCGCCGCCCTGCGGGTGCTGCGGCAGAAGGAGCTCATCCGCCACGAGCACGACGGCAGGCGCTACGTGTACCTTCCCGCCGCGCCGCGCGAGCAGGCGGAGAAGCGTGCGCTGCGGCACGTGGTGGACACCTTCTTTCAGGGCTCCAGCGCCCGCACCCTGGCGGCGCTGGTGGAGATCACCGAGGCAGAGGTGTCCGACGACGACCTGGAGCGGCTGGAGCGGCTGATCCGGGCCGCCCGGCGAAAGGGAGACGCCCGATGAGCGCTGCCGTCTTCCCCTTTCTTCTGGCCTACGCCGCCAAGGCGACGCTGGTGCTCGCGGCCGCCGCGCTGATGGCGGCGCTCCTGCGGCGCGCGGCGGCGGAAACACGGGCCCTGATCTGGAGCGCGGCGATCGCGGGCGTGCTGCTGCTGGCCCCCGCGCACCTGCTGCTTCCGCGCTGGTCGCCTGGACGTCCATGGTGCCGGCCATCGCACTGGTGCTGCCGCCGAACAGCAGCGGCAGCACC
>DATABT010000471.1:0-1910 GCA_036259455.1 Longimicrobium sp.
ATCTGTTGAAGTTCAGAACGCACGAACGCCAGCGCGGCGGGGGAGCCGCGCTGGCGTCGGAAAGATCGTGGAGCGGCGATCGTCAGCAGGCGAGCGGTTCGGGCACGTACACGCGCTCCAGGCCACCGACCACCCGCTCCAGGTCGCCGTCCTCCAGCTCGGGGCCCTCCACCAGCGCCACCACCGGCAGGGGGCGCGGGTCCCCGGCGGCGTCGGGGCGGACCAGGCGGATGCGCTCCAGCAGGCTCATCCTACCACTTTCCGCAGACGTCGGTGTCCGCGCCGCCCGCCACCTCTTCCAAGTCGTCCTCGTTCAGCTCCTGCCCCCACGGCGGCAGCACGATCAGGGCGTCCAGTTCGCGGGGGCGCTCGATGAAGCGGATGCGGTAGTGGTGCGGCAGGATCACCCCGAACGCGTGGCGGATGGCCGACGCCGGATCGGCCATCAGGCGCGTGCGGAACTCGCGGTCCGTCGACGCGCGCTCGATCACTTCCCGGAGCAGGTCGTCGTTCTTGTCGTGAGCAGGCATCGGTGCAGTCCTGTGCGGAGGGGGATGATGAGAGGAACCGCCCGGACCCACCGGGCAACTCGGATGCCGCCTCTTCATCCTCCGGAACCCCGCATGATCGCTGGATTTCGGCGGCTGTGTGGGAACGACACGCCCGCGCCCGCGCTCTAGGTCGTAGAGGCTCGCCTCTATCCCGCCGCCTCCCTCCACGCGCCGCGCGAGCAGGGCTGATGGAACGCGAGGAGGTACGCCTTGGCCTGCGGCTCGCGCCCGGGCTCGTGGACCAGCTTGATGCAGTTCACGCGGCGGACGAGCCAGCTGGGCCACAGCTCGTGGCGCAGCGTGCGCACCTCGTAGCCGGGCCACGCCAGCAGCCCGTCGCGCCGCTCGGGGCGGCAGAGGCCGCACTCCACCAGCCGGTCCACGAAGGCGCGCTCCGCGATCTCGCCGCGCACCTGCGCCCCGCGCTCCAGCGTGTACTCCAGGCCCAGCCGGGGCAGAAGGGCGCCCTCCAGCACGTCCAGGTGCAGCATCCCCAGTTCCGGCGCGGCGCCGGCGTCCACCTCGCCCAGCACGCGCGCCGTGTCGCGGGCCTCGTCCTCCGGCCACCCCACGTCGTCCAGCAGCGCCGGCACCGCGCCGCCGGAAACGCGCGACAGGTAGACGCGCACCGCCTGCCGCGCGCGCGAAAGCATGATCCCCGCGTACGGCACCGCGGCCCCGGCCGGCCGCCGCCGCAGCACGCCCAGGACGCGCGCCCGCGACGCCCGGTCCATCCCTTCCCGCTGCAGCGGCGCGAGCACCGTCTCGACCAACGCGAGGACCTCGTCCGCGTCCATCGCCGCCGTCCGGTCGTCGTCGAACGCCACGAAGACGGAGGGGGCCGGAACGGGCGGAGCCCCGGGCGCGGCGGGGGCGTCCAGGTCCAGCTCCACCCACAGGTGCCGGACCAGCCCCCACGCCGGCTGCCGCGCGTCCAGCCACGCCGCGCACAGGGCCGACACCGCGTCCCACGCCGGCCCGCCGCTGCGCAGGTGCCCGGGGCCGATGGCGGCGTTGCGCCCCGCCAGGATCTCCGCCCCCGCCTTTTCCACGCGGAAGATGAGGTCCACCGGACCCGCCCCGCCGTGCAGCCGGCACTCCAGGTACGCCGCGCGGGTCAGCGCCGCGGGAATGCGCCCCGCCACCCAGATCACCCGCTCGCGCGCCGCGCCGGGGACCAGGGAGGCCGCCGCGTGGCGTGCCGCCAGCCCCAGCGTCCCCGCGAGCGGGTAGCGTTCCGCGCCGCGCGGCCGCCCCGCCACCGCCGGCGTCACGCGCCCCTCCGCGGCCCGGCGGTCCGCGTCCCCGTCCCCGGTCCCCCGTCCCCCGTTCCCTCTCCCCTCCCGCCTCGCCTCGCAC
>DATABT010000472.1:0-12835 GCA_036259455.1 Longimicrobium sp.
CCGCTTGTCCCGTTCCGGCGGCACGGTTACACTTCGGCTTCCCTCCACACGCCAGTCGCGTCTCCAGGATCGATGAACGTCCTCAACGTCCAGAATCTCCACAAGTCGTTCGGCGGCCGCACCCTTTTCGACGGCCTCTCCTTCGCCGTGGACGAGGGGGAGAAGGTGGGCTTCATCGGCGTCAACGGCTCGGGGAAGTCCACCCTGTTCCGCATCGTGGCCGGCGTGGAGGGATACGAGGAGGGCACCCTCGCCTTCCAGCGCGGCGCGCGGGTGGGGTACCTGGCGCAGGAGCCCGAGTTCGAGGAGGGCGCCACCATCCTCACGGCGGTGGCGGGCGGCAAGCCCGGGCTGATGGAGGCCGTGGGCGACTGGCACGGCGCCACCGAGGCGCTGGAGCGGGGCGAGGGCGACACCACGGCGCTCCTGGCCCGCCAGGCCGGGGCCGCCGAGCGGATCGACCTCCTGGGCGGGTGGGACTACGAGCACAGGATGGAAGCCATCCTCACCCGCCTGGGCGTGGACCGCTGGGAGCGCCCCGTGGCCGGCCTCTCGGGCGGCGAGCAGAAGCGGGTGGCGCTGGCCCGCGTCCTCTTGGAGGAGCCCGAGCTCCGCCTGCTGGACGAGCCCACCAACCACCTCGACGCCGACACGGTCCTCTGGCTGGAGGAGCACCTCCAGGGCTACCCGGGCGCCGTGATGCTCATCACCCACGACCGCTACTTCCTGGACCGCGTGGTCACGCGGATGCTGGAGGTGAGCACGGGCGAGCTGACGGCGTACCCCGGCGGCTACACGGAATACCTCGAGGCCAAGGCGGAGCGCGAGGAGCGGCTTTCGGTCGAAGAAGAGAAGCGGAAGAAGCTGATCGCGCAGGAGCTGGCGTGGGTGCGAAGGCAGCCGTCCGCGCGCACGGGCAAGCAGAAGGCGCGCATCGGCCGGCTGGGCGACCTGGAGAAGGAGCAGCAGGATAAGCGGATGCCCACGCGCACGGCCGTGGAGATCACCGCGTCCGGGGCGCCGCGGCTGGGGCGCACGGTGCTCAACCTTCACCACATTCACAAGCGGTTCGGCGAGCGGGTGCTGATCCGCGACTTCAGCGGCATCCTGCAGGCGGGCGAGCGCATCGGCATCATCGGCCCCAACGGCGCGGGAAAGACCACGCTGCTGCGCATCATCCTGGGCCAGGAGCCGCCGGACGAGGGCGAGGTGGAGATGGGCAAGAACACCCGCATCGCCTACTTCGACCAGAAGCGCGAGGACCTGAATCCCGAGCACAGCGTCTACCAGGCGGCGGCGGAGAGCGACTGGGTCATGGTGGGCGGCGAGAAGACGCACCTGCGCAGCTACCTGGAAACCTTCCTCTTTCCGCCGGAGAAGCAGCGGCAGGTGGTGCGCTCCCTGAGCGGCGGCGAGCGCAACCGGCTGCTGCTGGCGCGGCTGTTCCTGCAGGACGCCAACCTGCTGATCCTGGACGAGCCCACCAACGACCTGGACCTGGTGACGCTGCAGGTGCTGGAGTCGGTGCTGGCGGAGTGGAAAGGGTGCGTGCTGATGGTGACGCACGACCGCTTTTTCCTGGACAAGGTGGCCACGGGGCTGATCGTGTTCGAGGGGAACGGCGTGCTGCACCGCCACGCGGGCAACTACGACCTGTACCGCCGCCTCAGGGAGCAGAAGGAGGCCGAAGCCGCCGCCGCGGCCGCCGAACAGCAGTCCCGCAGGCCCTCCACCTCGTCCTCTCCGTCCGCGGCGAAGAAGGCGGGTCCGCGCAAGCTGAGCTGGAAGGAGCAGAAGGAGCTGGCGGGGATGGAGGCGGCGATCATGGAGGCCGAGGCGCGTAAGGGAGAGCTGGAGACGCGACTGGCGGACCCCGCGCTCTACGCGCAGTCGCCGGACGAGGTGGCGCGCGTGACGGCGGCGTTCCGCGAGGCGGGCGAGGCGGTGGAGGCGCTGTACGCGCGCTGGGCGGAGCTGGAGGCGGTGGCGGCGGGAGCGTGAACGGTGGACGGGCGCATCGGAGGATGCGGCGCGAGAGGCACGCCCCCTCCGGCCTCGTAACCTCGCCCACCTCCCCCCCAAAGCCCCGGGGAGGTTGGGGGCTCGCCCGGGTTCGTGGCCCGGGGACGAGCAGCGCATTGCGTCGGCGCGGAGCCCCTCCCCCGACCCCTCCCCGCTCGTTCTTCGCGGAGAGAGAATTCGGTCGCGCCGGTCGAAGCGCGTCACCCGGCGCTCTCACCCTGGATCTTCCCTGGCGGACGGGGAGTAGCAACGGGAGGACGCGGAAACGGCATTTTCACCCCTCCACGTCTTCCCTACTTTCTTCCGCATGACCCCGCCGCCGTTCGCCTCGTCACGCGCCCGTGTCGCCGGGCGCACGCATTCGCCCGCTCGTCACAGAAGACTCGCCGCCTGGCCCGCCGCCGGCTATCGTACACCATGCGCACCTTTGCGACGCATTTGCGTCGCAGTTCGCCCATCGTTCGCAACATGGCGGCTCACGTACTTGCCAAACGTCCGGCGGCGCGGTTATCGTCGCAGGCCCGATCCGTTTTCAGCCCGTCCGGTGACGCGCGCCGCTCGACTTCGCGCGTCCGGGGAGGGCGGGCCACACCCGGACAGCGACGGGCGTAACGCGCGCCGCGAGACCGGACCCGCAGCCATTTCCATGCTTTCTCTTGCCGCCGGTTTGCGTGCCGGCGCCGTACACCGCTACCCCCCGTGCGCCGTATGATGGAGCCCTGGATGGACGATGCCGCCGCCTCCGGCGCCGACGCCCTCTTCAACCGGTTCGTGTGCCGCGTCTCCGGCGCGCCCGCCGACACGGTGGACGGACTGCGGCCGGAGCGGACGCTCGGCGTACTGCGCCGGCTGCAGGAGACGGAGCGCCGCCTGCACGCCGAACGCGAGAACGTGTCGCAGCTGCTGTTCGCGGCCATCGGCGCCGCGCAGGAAAAGCCGCAGCGCAACAAGCTCATCACCCTCAAGCGCGAGCTGTACAACCTCAAGCCCCAGCCGGCCGACCGGCTGAACGCGGCGCTGGCGGGGCTGGACCAGTCCACCGCCGGTGCCGTTCGCGCCTTTGCGGCCGACGTGGAGGCCGCGCGGGCGCTGGAGGCCGAGGTGCGGCAGGCATACGAGGCCGAGACGCCGGAGCTGCGCCGCCAGTTCCGCGCGCTGCTGCACGACGCGGACTTCCGCAAGGGGCTGATGGTCAGCAGCCGTTCCCTTTACGGCGCGCTGGACCGCTACGCCGCGGCGGCGGAAAGCGGCGACGTCCACGGGCGCGACGAGAAGACGGAGCGCGGGCTGCTGCGCTACTACACGCGCATGGCCATGAAGGCCACGCCCTTCGCCACCTTCTGCGCCATCATCCCCGGCACCTTCGTCGACCAGCGCGACGGCGAGCCGGAGGGCGGCACGCGCTTTACGAGCGACCCGCGCAACAAGCGCAGTTTCGTGCGTGCCAACAAGTTCCTGTACGGGCTCTTCTTCGACCACCTCAAGACGCGGCCGGCCTTTCGCCGCGCGCTGCAGGTGGAGCGCAACCCCACGCTGCGCAACGAGGGCGGACGGCTGGTCTTCCTCACCGCCATCGACGGGCGCGAGGTCTTTCAGCGGCTGGCGGACAACGAGGTGCTGCAGCTCATCGCCAGCCGCTTTCAGGACGGCGGCACGCCCACGCTGGGCGACCTGATCCGCGCCCTCTCGTCCGATCCGGAGATCGACGCCACGCCCGAGGAGGCGGAGGCGTACCTGGACAAGCTGATCGAGATCGGCTTTCTGCGCTTCCACACGGGCATCCGCGAGCAGGACGCGGACTGGGACCTGCCCTTCCGCGCGCTGCTGGACGGCATCGACGACGACCACGCGCGCCAGACCAGCGCGGTCCTCGCCGCGCTGCGCGAGCGCATCGAGGCGTACACGGACGCGGGGGTGGAGGAGCGCGAGCGCATCATCGCCCAGATCCACGAGCAGATCGAGCAGGCGCTGGAGGCGATGGACATCAGCGGGCGCCTGCGCAAGGACATGCCGTTCTACGAGGACGCCACCTCCGCCGCCAGCGCCGAGGTCGCGCTCACGCCGGGCGTGCGCCGCGCCTTTCACCAGTTCGAGCAGTGGGTGCGCGCCACGGCCAGCCTGGCCTGGCCGCGGTCGGAGCAGGCGACCATGCGCCACTTCTTCGAGGACTACTACGGGCAGAACGGCGGCGCGGAAGGGGGCGTGCCCCTGCTGAAGTTCTACGAGGACTTCTACCGCGAGCACTTCAAGGCGCACGTGGAAAAGGAGGGGCGGCTGCGCGGGGGCGCTCCGCGCGACCCCAAGGACACCTACGACGTGGCCAACCCGTTCGGCCTGGAGAGCATCAGGGAGCTCACGGCCGCGCGGCTGCGGCTGACGGAGGTGTTCCGCCAGGCGTGGGCGGACAACGCCGACGCGGAGGCCGTCGACATCTCCGCGCAGGCGGTGGAAGAGGCGCTGCAGGGGGTGGAGACGCTGAGCGGCGTGCCGCGCTCCATGGGCGCCTTCGGCCTTCTGGTCCCCGCGGCGAACGAGGGGGAGGACCCCACCTTCGTCCTCCACGGCGCCAGCTACACGGCGGGGTACGGCAAGTACTTCTCGCGCTTTCTGTACATGCTGCCGGACGACGTGCAGGAGGACGTGCGCAAGGCCAACGCGGCCCTCACCGGCGAGCTGCTGGCGGAGATCTGCGGCGACGCGCAGTTCAACGCCAACCTGCATCCGCCGCTGATGCGCTGGGAGATCAGCTACCCCACGGGCGAGAGCGGCGCCACGGAGGACCAGCTGCGCAGCTCGGAGATCCTGGTGCAGGCGGACCCGGAAGACCCGCAGAACCTGGCGCTGGTCCACGGCCCCACCGGGCGCCGCGTGATCCCCGTGGACCTGGGCTTCCTGAATCCGCGGATGCGCCCGCCGCTCTACCAGCTGCTGTCGCGCTTTACCCCGCCGGTGATGTACGCGCCGCCCATCCCGGACTCCCCGGAGCCGCCGCGCACGCAGGAGAGGGAGAAGGTGGACGCGGAGGGCGTGACGGTGCAGCCCGCGCCGGGCGGTGACGTGGTGGACGCCGTCTACGCGCAGGACGGGGACACGGTCAAGGACGCCGACACCGTCAAGGGCGACCCGGCGGACACGGTCAACCGCGAGGGCGCCGACACGGTCAACCGCCAGCCGGGGGACGGGGACAATCCCCCGCCGCCCCCCGCGGACACCGTCCAGGCCCGCGGCGACGCGCCGGGGCAGGAGCCGCCGCCGCCCGTCATCAACTACCGTCCGCGCATCACCTTCGGCGGCAGCCTGGTGCTGGCGCGGCGGCGGTGGATCGTCCCCGGCGCGCTGTTCCCGCAGCGGCGGCAGGACGAGAGCGCGGCGGAGTTCTTCCTGCGCGTCAACCGCTGGCGCGAGGAGAACGGCATTCCCGAGACGGCGTACCTGCGGGTGATGCCGCTTCCCGAGCCGCGCCCGCCGCGCGCCGGCGAGCCCGCCGCGCCGCCCGTGGAGGCCCCGGCGGAGATCCCCGGCTACGAGGCCCCCGCCGGCGAGGCGGAGGAGCAGGCCGTGGACGAGCACGAGCACGACGAGGCCGAGGCCGCGCCCGTGGCGGCGGAGGCGGAGGCGAAGGAGGGCGAGGCGAAGGACGGCGAGGCGAAGGAGGGCGACGCGCCCGCCGGGCCGCCCAAGCTGGGGCTGGAGGACAAGAAGCGGAAGACGCAGCCGTCGCGCGACTTCTACAAGCCGCAGTTCATCGACTTCGCCAACCCGCTGCTGGTCGGGTTGCTGGGAAAGGTGGCGCAGGGGCTCAAGAACTTCAGCGCCAACATCGAGGAGCGCTATCCCGCCCGCGAGCGGCTGGCCCGCCACGACGGCGCCTCGTTCGCCACGGAGCTGGTGGTGCAGCTGTACTTCCCCGGCGGCACCGCGAGCGCCACGGCCGACGCGGCGGAGCTGGCCGGGTCGCTGCCGGGAGATTGACGGACGATGAGCGAGCAGCACGTACACAACGAAAGCCCCGCGCTCCCCGACCCGCTGGGGCGCGAGTGGCTGAGCGTCTACCTGTTCTTTGACGGGTGGATCTACACGCCGGACTGCGACCGCGTGATCCTGGACGTGGCGGAGCCGTTCGTCCGCCGCTGCCAGCGCGAGGGGTGGATCGACCAGCACTTCTTCATCCGCTACAGCGAGTTCGGCCCGCACGTCCGCCTGCGCCTGCTGGGCCAGCCGGAGGTGCTGGGCGGCGACGTCTGGCCCGCGCTGGTGGAGCACCTGCGCGCCCACAACCCGGACGTGCAGATCGACGCCAGGCCGGAGACGCAGGGCGTGCCCAGGCGCGAGGAGGGGCAGCCCGTCCGCGTGACGCACGCGGCGCGGGTGGCGTACGAGCCGGAGACGGACCGCTACGGCGGGCCGCACGCGCTGGTGGTCTCCGAGCGCGCATTCGAGGTCAGCAGCGACGCGGGGTACGCGCTCATCGCCAAGATGGGAACGGAGCGCAGCTCGCGGCTGGGCAAGGGGCTGCTGGGGATGGTGATCGTCATCCACATCTTCTCCGAAAGCCGCGAGCAGGGCAGCGCCTTCACGCAGATGTACTCCACCAACTACCTGCGCTCCGTGGCGCGGGAGGACGAGGGGCGCGAGGCGCTGCTGGACGCGTTTGACCAGGGGTTCAGCAACCAGGCGCAGACCCTGATGGAGTACGTGGACGCCATCTGGGAGGCCATGGACGACGGCGACAGCCTCAGCGACACGCTGGACGCCTACGCCGCGGGGATGCGCGCCATTCGCGAGAAGGTGCGCGGCGTCTTCGACCAGGGGCTGGTGCGGGCGGGGGGCGAGGCGGCGCAGGAGTGGAACCGCGCCTGGCAGGCCCTGCTGCCCAGCTACATCCACATGATGAACAACCGGCTGGGGATCACCATCCAGGAAGAAAGCTACCTGGGGTACCTGGTCACCCGCGCGCTGGGCCGCCCCGCCGAGGCGCTGCGCCCCGCCGCGCAGGGCTGACGCCGGCCTTCGACATCCACCCGACCCGCGATCGCCGCGATCCGCGACTCCACCGCAAGGCAACCACCGTGAGCGAGACCATGCACGCCGGCACGCAGGCCGGCCCGGAGACCTTTCTTGACGCCGCCCTCCGCATTGGCCGGCGCATCGCGGCCGACGCGCGGTGGGAGGGCGATGCCTGCACCTGGCAGGTGATCACCCCGGACCGCTCCGCCCCCGGGCTGCGGCGCGGCGTGGCCGCCACCGCCAGCGGCACACTGTACGAGGGCACCGCGGGGATCGGCCTGTACCTGGCCGAGCTCTACCGCGTCACGGGCGACGAGGAGGTGGCCCGCGCGGCCCTGGGCGCCATTCACTACACGCTCAAGGACGCGGAGTCGCAGCACGACTTCTCCTTTGGATACCACAGCGGGCGCGTGGGGATGGCGTACGCCGTGGCGCGCACGGGCGAGCTGCTGGGCAGGCCGGAGCTGTACGCCCAGGCCGAGGCGCTGCTGCGGCCGCTGGAGGGGAACGAGACCCGCGACATGGGGATGGACGTGATCGCCGGCGGCGGCGGCGGCATTCCCGCGCTGCTGCGGCTGGCCGGGTACGTGGACGCGGAGCTGGCGATGGGGATCGCCCGGCGCCTGGGCGACCACCTGATCGAGGTGGCCTCGCGGGACGCGGACGGCTTTTCCTGGGCCACCATGCGCAACAGCTCCACGCGCAACCTGTGCGGCTACGCGCACGGCGCTGCGGGGATCGCGCACGGGCTGCTGGAGCTGTACGCCGCCACGGGCGAGGGGCGCTACCGCTACGCGGCGGAGCAGGGCTTTCTCTACGAGCGCCGCTTTTACAGCGCGGAAGAGGGGAACTGGCCGGACCTGCGCCACACGGAGCTGGGCGAGTACCAGTTCGAGGGGCGCATCGAGGAGCTGCGCGACCGTCTGCGCGCCGGCGGGTCCATGCCCACCCCGCCCACCCACTACATGTCGGCCTGGTGCCACGGCGCGCCGGGGATCGGCCTTTCCCGCCTGCGCGCGTACCAGCTGCTGGGCGACCCCGTGTACCTGGAAGAGGCGCGCGCCTCCTTTACCGCGGTGGAGCGCTCCATCACCGACGAGGTGGGGATGAACTACTCGCTCTGCCACGGCCGCGGCGGCAACGCCGAGACGCTGCTGGAGGGCGCGCGCATCCTGGGCGACGAGTCGCTGCTGGAGCCCGCCCGCGCCGTCGCGCTGTCGGGGATCGAGCAGTACGAGGACGCGGGCGAGCCCTGGGCGTGCGGCACCATGGGCGGCGCGCAGGACCCCGGCCTGCTCCTGGGCGAGGCGGGGATCGGCCTCTTCCTGCTGCGCCTGGCGCGGCCGGACGTGCCGTCGGCCATCCTGCTCGCCGCGCCGGACGACTCCGCCGCGGAGGGCGGGCGCGCCGGGGCCGAGGGGTACGCCGCCCTGCAGAAGCGCGCGGTGGAGGAGCACTTCGGCCGCACGCTGCGCGTCTTCGGCTCGCTGGGCGTGGACGTGGCGGCCATCGTCTCCACGCGGCCCATGGGCGGCGCGCCGCAGCGCAGCGACGTGGAGCTGGCGCACGACGCCATCGCGGCGCACGTGGCCGCCACGGCCGACGGCGAGCGGCGCGCGCTGCTGGACGACGCCTTCACGGTGGACCGCATGCGCTACGAGCTGGCCCGCTCGGTGGAGGATTACACGCAGGAGTACCTGGACTCGCTGGCCCGCCTGCCGCAGGAGGAGCTGGACTGGCGCGACGGGCGCGTGGGCCTTTCGCCGCGGGCGCGCGTCGTCTCCACCCGCTGGGACTGGGACGCCTGGCTGGACCTGGGCGACGAGGCCTCGGCCCCGCAGGAAGACGAGGCGTACTACCTGGTGCAGTTCAGCGGCGGCCGCGCCACGGCGCGGCGGCTGAGCCCGTTCGCCGCGCTCATCCTGCAGACGGTGCAGGAGCCGTCCACGCTGGACGAGCTGATCGAGGTGGTGAAGGAGGCCGTCGCCAGCCCGCACGGCGCCCCGGACCAGGGGTGGCTGGAGGACCGGGTGGTGGAGCAGCTGGCCCAGGCGTACCGCGCCGGCTTCACCGGCTTCGAGCGGGGCCTGGTCGGCGCCGGCGCCTGACCGGCGGAGCGGTGGACCGGGTCCGGTGATGATGATGCCGGACCCCGTGCGCCGGCGGACCGGGGACGGGGAGCGGCCAGCGCGCATCCGCCGGAGGGAGCGAGATCCGGGAGCAGGATCGCCCGCGCGCGTTCCACCGGAGCGGATGAATTCGCCGCTGGAGGGGCGCAGATCCGCCTGAGCGGACTCCGTTTTCCCGGCCGCTCCGATGGGGACCGTGGTGGGCCGGTAGTGGACACGCCCCAGCGTCATCGTGAACGATCGGCGACGGCGCGTTCGCGGCCACGCAGTCCGCGAAGGCGGACGTTCGCGATCTGCGGCGGCGAATTCATTCGCTCTGGAGGCGGACGCAACGGCATCCCGTTTCCACGGGGCACCGGACACCATCCACCGCGACGGAGTGTACCATGGAGAAGAAGCCGAGGCTGAAGCTGGACGCGCTGCGGGTGGAGTCGTTCCAGACGGCGGTGGACGGCGAGGTGGAGCGCGAGGTGTTCGCCAGCGGACGCTCGTGCCGCGATGCGTGCCCCACGCGCGACCGGCTGTGTCTGGACACCAGCACCTGCTGATCGCGCGCCGGCGGGCCGCGCCGGTTTCCGTGGGGTGTGCGGAAGGCGGCGCGGCGGTTATCTTTACGGCTTGGCGGAAAAGGCGTATGCCCCCCCGTGCCGGCACAACGAAGAGATCCGTGGACGCACCCTCCGCGGTCCGATCCTGAGTTCAATCCATGCCCCCACCACAGACCGCAGAGATCCCGCCGCTTCGCGAAGCGTTCCAGCAGTTCATGCGGCTGCTGCGGGTCATCCGTCCCTACTGGGGCCCCCTGGCCAAGGGAATGCTCCTGGGGCTGGTGCTGGGCCTGTTCGGCATGGCCTCGCCGTACCTGTCCAAGCTGCTCATCGACGAGGTCTACCCCACCCGCAACGTGACGCTGATGCACGTGCTGGTGGGCGGCATGTTCGCCTTTGCCGTGGCCATGGCCGTCATGGGCGGCATTCGCGGCTACTTCACCAGCTACACCACCGCGCACCTCAGCAACGCCACCAGCCTTCTCTTCTTCAACCACCTGCAGCACCTGCGCTCGCGGTTCTTCGACGAGCACCGCGTGGGCGAGATCATGAGCCGCTTTGGCGACGTGCGCAGCTCGCTGCAGAGCGTGAGCAAGGTCTTCGAGACGCTGTTCGTGAACGGCGCGTACCTGTTCCTGGTGCCGCCCTTCCTCTTTCTGCTGCAGTGGAAGCTGGCGATCGTCTCGCTGATCACCGTGCCGCTCACGGTGATCCTGACGACGCTCAGCGCCCGCATCCTGCGCAAGTACTGGAAGCGTAGCGCCGAGGCGTACGCGGACCTGGGCGCGTTCCAGGTGGAGGTGTTGAGCCACATCCGCAGCCTGAAGACGCTGTCGCACGAGCACTACGTGTACGACCGCGCCAACCAGCAGATGAAGAAAGCCCTGAACGTGCAGCTCAAGGCGGGCGGGTTCGGGCAGATCTTCAACGGGCTCAACGGCGTCATCCGCGCGGCGGGAACGGCGCTGTACACCTGGTACGCGTGGCGCCTGCTGCTCGCCGGGGAGATGACGCTGGGCGACTACATCGCGTTCAGCGCGTACATCGGCTACCTGTACAACCCGCTGGCGCAGATCACCGGGCTGTTCAGCGACTTCCAGCAGTCGGCGGTGAACCTGGGGCGCATGTTCGAGTACCTGGACGCGCCCACGGAGCAGGACCCGTCGCTGGCGTACACGCCGGCGCCGCCCATCCGCCACGTGCTGGAGGGCGACATCCGCCTGCGCGACGTCTCCTTCGGCTACTCGCCGGAAAAGCTGGTCATCAGCGGGGTGAACCTGCACTTTCCGCGGGGGATGATCACCGCCGTCGTGGGGCACAGCGGCGTGGGCAAGAGCTCGCTGCTGCGCCTGGTGACGCGAATGGAGGAGCCGGTCAGCGGACAGGTGTTCTTCGACGGCGTTCCGGGAACGTCCATCACCCTGCCGGACCTGCGGCGGCAGATCTCCGTGGTCTGGCAGGAGTTCGCGCTCATGCAGGGCACCATCTGGGACAACCTGACGATGGGCGCCGACAACCCCGGCCGCGCCGAGGTGGACGACGCCGTGCGCCTGTGCCGGCTGGAGGAGCTCATCAAGGACCTGCCGGAGGGGTACGACACGCCGGTGGGCGAGTGGGGCTCCACGCTTTCGGGCGGGCAGCGGCAGCGGCTGGCGCTGGCCCGCGCCTTCGTCCGCAACGCGCCGGTGCTGCTGCTGGACGAGGCCACGTCCAACATCGACATGGCCACGGAAAGCGAGATCCTGCGCGACCTCTTCGCGCGGCTCAAGGGCAAGACGGTGGTCTTCGTCACCCACCGCGTGCAGACGGCGGCGCTGGCGGACCAGATCATCGTGCTGGAGACCGGCAACGTCACCGCGTCCGGCACGCACGCCGAGCTGCTGCGCGACTGCGAAACCTACCGCCAGCTGCTGGGCGGCGGCGAGGGGGCGCTGGAGGACGGGCGGCGGCTGCGCGCGGTCGGACCGGCGGCGGGGTAAAGAAGTGCGAAAGTGCGAAAGCAGGCTGACCGCCCGTATCGCACCATGAAAGTTTCTCCCCCTCTCCGCAAGGAACGAGTGGGGAGGGGGCCGGGGGGGAGGGCCCCGCGGCGGACGATGGAGAGCACAGGGACATGAGCCAGGCGACGGCACCAAAGAACGACGTCATTCCCCTTCGCCTTCCCGAACTGGGAGACGAGGGGCAGCCGGGCGGCCGCTTCGTAAAGCGCGCCGTCTCCGTTACGCTGGGCGTCATCGCGCTCCTGTTCCTGAGCGCCATCGTCGTCTCGCTGCTGGTCTCCATGGACGTGACGGTGAAGTCGGCGGGCGTGCTGGAGCCGGTGAACATCTGGCCCATCCGCGCGCAGGCCGCCGGCCCCGTGCAGGAGGTGCTGGTACGGAGCGGCGACACCGTGGCGGCCGGCGACACCGTGATCCGCCTGGACGCGCTGGCGCTGGAGACGCAGCTGGCGCAGCTGGAGGCGCAGCACAACGCCGCGCAGATCGACCGCGACCGCTCGCTGGCCGGAACGCCCATGGAGCGCCGCCAGCAGCAGGAGCGCCGCGACGCCGCCCAGGCCCGGCTGACCCGCGCCCGCGCCGTGCTGCTGCAGCGAATGGTGGAGCACGGGTTCGGCACCAACATGGACTCGCTGCTGAACGCCTGGCGCCCCGGCGGCCACGTGATGCTGGACCAGGCGGTGGGCGACGTGCGCGCCGCCGAGGCCGACATGCGGCTGAACAGCACGGAAACGGACATGCTGGCGCTGCGCACCTACGACGAGCGCCGCGCCGTGACGGAGATGAACCGGCTGCAGGCACAGATCCGCGAGACGCGCGAGCGCATCTCCCGCATGGCCATCACCGCCCCCGCGACCGGCGTGGTGCTCACCGAGCAGCTGGAGCGGCGGGAAGGCTCGTACGTGCGCGAGGGCGAGACGCTGATGGAGATCGGCGAGGTGGGCGAGTGGCGGGTGACCATGCTGGTCCCCGAGCGCGACGTGCACAAGATCAACGTGGGCGACCCGGTGCGGCTGGAGGTGCAGGCGTTCGGCCAGCGCGACCGGCGCCAGCTGGAGGGGCGCGTGTCGCACGCCTCCGTGGAGCCGTTCGGCGCGCCGGGCGGCGACGGCGCCTCGCCGGGCGGCGG
>DATABT010000473.1:0-2163 GCA_036259455.1 Longimicrobium sp.
GTCCGCGGATACGCGGACGCACTCCGGAAATGCAGGAGGCTGCCCGCCGCCTGCGCAAGGACATGACACCCGCCGAGTGGCGGTTGTGGGACGCGCTACGCTGCGAGGGAATCCGCGGGATGCGCTTCCGCCGGCAGCATGCCATCGGCCGCTTCATCCTCGATTTCTACTGCCCCAAGCACAAGCTGGCGGTCGAAGTCGACGGCGGAATCCACGACACGCCGGAACAGGCCGAGCGCGACGCTGCCCGCACCGAGGTGCTGGAGCAAGCGGGCATCCGCGTCATCCGCGTGCGGAACGAGGAAGTGGATGACGTCTGGTCCGTAGTCGCCCGAATCGCCGCCGCCGCTGGCGTAGACTTCGACGACCCGCGCGAAGCCGAGCTCTGAGGCGCAGGCTGCCCGCGACGAGCCCAGCCGACGCGCAATGAGCCCACCCCCTCCCCCGCGCAGTTTGCGGGGGAGGGCCGGGGAGGGGGTGCCCGGCGGACGCGACGAGCCCAGCCAAGGCGCAACGACCCAAGCCCCTCCCCGCGCAGCTTGCGTGGAGGGCCGGGGAGGGGCCGCCCGCGGCACGCGACACTGTCCCGTTTCACGCGACGAGCCCTCCCCCGGCTGGTCCGCGGATTGCGCGCGGCGTGCACGTGCCGCATCCTTCCGTCCCACCCGGATCCCAACCCGCCATGGCCACCATGGAAACCCACGTTCCCGCCCAGCCCACCGCCCACGTGGACACCTTTGCCCGCGACCACCTGCCGCCGCCGGGGCTGCTGCCGTTCATCGACTACGCCGGGCTCCCGGAGCTCCACTACCCGCCGCGGCTGAACTGCGCCGTCGAGCTGCTGGACCGCATGGCCGCCGCCGGCCACGCGGACCGTCCGGCGGTGGTGTGGGACGGCGGGCGATGGACGTACCGCGAGCTGGCGGAGACCTCCGACCGCATCGCCGCCGCGCTGCGCGATGATCTAGGCCTCGTCCCCGGCAACCGCGTGCTGCTGCGCGGCTTCAACTCGCCCATGATGGCGGCGTGCTGGTTCGGTGTGCTCAAGGCGGGCGGTATCGTCGTCGCCACCATGCCGCTGCTGCGCGCGCGCGAGCTGGCCAACGTGGCGGAAAAAGCGCGGATCGCGCTGGCTCTCACGGACCACCGGCTGCTGGGGGAGATGGAGGAGGCGCGGGGAATGGCGCCCGTCATCCAGCGCATCGTGTCGTGGGGAACGGATGACGAGGGGTCGCTGGATACGATGATGCGCGGCAAGCCCGCCGGGTTCGACGCCGTGGACACGGCCGCGGACGACGTGGCGCTCATCGCCTTCACCTCCGGGACCACGGGCAAACCCAAGGGCGCGATGCACTTCCATCGCGACGTGCTGGCGTGCTGCGACACGTTTTCGCAGCACGTCCTGCAACCCGGGCCGGACGACCTGTTCTGCGGATCGCCGCCGCTGGCGTTCACCTTCGGGCTGGGCGGGCTGCTGCTGTTTCCGCTGCGCGCGGGCGCCGCGACGCTGCTGGTGGAGCAGCCCACGCCGCCCAACCTGCTCAAGGCCGTCCGGGACCACCGCGCAACCATCCTCTTTACCGCGCCCGTCGCGTACCGCGCCATCCCGGACCTGGTGCCCAGCTTCGACATCTCGTCGCTGCGCAAGTGCGTCTCCGCGGGCGAGACGCTGCCGCTGCCGACCTTCGAGGCCTTCGAGCGGGCGACGGGAATCCGGATCATCGACGGCATCGGCAGCACGGAGATGCTGCACATCTTCATCGCCTCCAGCGGCGACGACATCCGCCCGGGATCCACGGGCAAGGCGGTGCCCGGCTACCGCGCGCGGGTGATCGACGACGAGGGGAAGCCGCTTCCCCCCGGTTCCATCGGCCGGCTGGCGGTGCAGGGGCCCACCGGGTGCCGGTATCTGGATGACGAAGAGCGGCAGCGCGGATACGTGCTGGACGGGTGGAACCTGACGGGCGATGCGTACCGGATGGACGAGGACGGCTACTTCTGGTACCAGGCGCGCACGGACGACATGATCATCTCGGCCGGCTACAACATCGCCGGGCCCGAGGTGGAGCAGGCGCTGCTCGCCCATCGCGACGTGGCCGAGTGTGCGGTCATCGGCGCCCCCGATGCCGAGCGCGGGCACATCGTCAAAGCCTTCGTCGTGCT
>DATABT010000474.1:0-3429 GCA_036259455.1 Longimicrobium sp.
CGCGGCGCGGTCCGGCCGCGTGCGGGTGATCGGCGCCGCGACCTCCCACCGTACCGCGCCGACGTCCACCCTACCGCCGCCCCACCATCCCCTTGATCCGCCGGAAGATGGCGCCGGCCTGGTCCAGCCCCAGGGCGGCCGCAACGGCGAAGTACGTCGCGCCGTAGACGCCCAGGACGAGCATACCGGTGATCAGCGTCGGCAGGTGGTCGGGGAGCAGGATGCGCATCCCCCACGCCAGCGCCGCGCCGGCCAGCGCCGCCCCGAACATGCGCGACAGCGGTCCCGCCCCCGCGCCGACGGCCCCGATGCGCGCCCGCAGCGAGCGCTTGAGCAGGTACCACTCCACCCAGGCGGCGAACCCGGTCCCCAGGGCCAGCCCCACCGCGCCCAGCGGCTGCCCGCCCACGCGGTATCCGCCGAACATCCCGGCGGGGATCGTCATCCACGGCAGCGACACGCTCTCGAACTGGAGCATGAAGAAGATCGCCAGCGTCACCGAGATGAGCATCCGCACCAGGGCAAAGCGCGCCGGCGTCTTCGTGTCCCGCAGCGCGAAGAACGTAGACGAGAGCAGCCGCGACGCCGTGGTGGCCACCAGGCCGATGGAGAACGCGAAGAGGGTGAAGTAGACGAGCAGCGTGTCGCCGCGGTCGAACTCGCCGCGCTGCAGCAGCGTGGCCACCACCACGTCCCCCAGCAGCGCGAACGCCACGAACGAGGGCACCACGTAGAACGCGATGCGCTCCAGCCCCGCCGACGCCCGGGCGCGCAACACCTCCGCGCCTCCCCCGCGCTGCCGGGAGAGCTCCGGCAGCTCCGCCGCGGCCACCGCCATGCCGAAGAGGCTGATGGGGAGCACGTACAGCGTCTGCGCGTACTGCAGCGTGGCCAGCGCACCCGCGGCCAGGAACGAAGCCAGGATGTTGTCCAGGTAGCTGCTGATCTGCACCACGCCGCGCCCCATCACCGCGGGCCCGGCGTTGCGCACCGCCTCGCGCACGGGCTCCAGCCGCGGCGCCCAGCGGATCCTGAGCTCGCGCTCCAGCCGCAGCACCGTGGGCAGCTGCACGCCGAACTGCAGCACGCCGCCCAGCAGCGCTCCCCACGCCAGCGCGATCACCAGCCGGTCCAGGCTCATCCGCCCGCCCAGCGCCAGCAGGGTGCCGATCATCGCCGCGTTCCACATCACCGGGGCGAAGTACGACAGAAAGAACTTGCGATGGCTGTTCAGAATGCCCAGCGACCAGGCGGAGAGCACCAGGACGCCCGTCATGGGAAAGATGATGCGCACCACGCGAATGGTCAGCGCGCGCCGCTCCCCCTCGAACCCGGGGAGAAAGACGGAGACCAGCACCGGCGCCAGCAGAACGCCGATCAGCACCAGCGCGGCGGCGGCCGCCAGCAGCAGCGCGAAGATGGCCCCGGCCACCTGCCCCGCCTCCTTCTTGCGCCCCTGGTGCAGAAGCTCCGCGTACACGGGGATGAACGACGCGCTCAGCGTGCCCTCGCCCAGCAGGTTCTGCAGCATGTTGGGCATGCGCAGCCCCGCCGTGAACACGTCGGCGTGCATGGACGTGCCGAAGTAGCGCGCGAACACGCTCACCCGGATGAGCCCCGCCATGCGGCTGAGGAGGATTCCCGCGGCCACCATCGCCGACCCGGCCGTGGACGAGCGCTCCGATCTGGGCACCACCGCCGGCGGCTCCACCGCGTCGTCCGTGGGGTCGCTGGAGAGCGCGCCGGCCTCGATGGCGTCCGGCCCGGGCGGCGGCATGGGGAGGGTGGCGTCCGGATCGGGGGCGAGCGGATCGGGGTCCGGGCGGGAATCGTCGGGATCGGGCGACGCGTGGGGGTCGCGGGTCATCGGAATCCGGTGGAAGAACGCCCGCGCGGGGGGGCTCCCGGCGGGCGGTTCGGCGTCAGGCGATGCGGTCGGGCGCGGTGCCCGCCGGCTGGGCGCGCGCGGGTGCATGGACCGCGCCACCCGGCGGCGCATCGGCCTCCTCCGCCGCGTCGTGGAATCGCACCTCCATCGCGTCCGCCAGGTCGCGCAGCAGCGTGGGCCGCATGGCCAGGTAGGGGAAGACGTTCAGGACGCGCTCCTGCGGCGTGCCGTTCGGCATCAGGTGGTTGCGGACCAGCGGGAGATCGCGGGTGATGCCGCGGTCGTTCTTCTTCGCGTGCGCCAGGATCTTCGCCTCCGCCTCCGCGACGTCCAGCAGCGCCCGGTTGCGCCGCGCGCCGATGGCCCCGTCCAGGTTGAAGTCGATGCCGCGCGCCGCGTCCATCACCCCGCCGAATCCCTCCACCAGCGCCGTCCGCAGCGCCCGGAGCTTCGCGCCGACCTCCGCCGGCAGGCGCCGCTTTGCCAGCAGCGAGGCCAGTTCGTGCTCCGGCAGTTGCAGCTCGTCGTCCATAACGCCGAGCGCCGCCGCCTTCGCCGCGACCTCGTCCGGCACCAGCCGCGCCGTAAAGCGGGGGTAGGAGACGGGCGGGATGATGCCGAACGCCTGGAACAGCGGCCCGATCTGCGCGAAGTACGACGTCTCCGCGGGTCCGCCCACGTACGCCAGCGTGGGAAAGACGGCGGATTCCACCACCGGCCGCAGGAAGACGTTGGGGCTGAAGGCACCCGGCGCCGCCCGCATGCGCTCCGCCACCTCGTCCGGGGTGAAGCGGACGCGCGCCTGCCGGGCGATCCACCCGTCGCGCGTCTTTGCCAGCCGCTCGCGCCCGGCGGGGCCGTGGTAGAAGACGTTCGCCGCGCCCTGCCGCACCGTCACCGGCGCGGAGTAGCCGGCCGCGTGGATGTCCGCCGTGCGCGCCGCCAGCAGCCGCTCGTGCTCCGCCGCGCGCTCCACGTCGCCCAGCAGCACGGGGAGCGAGGCGCGCTTCACGTGCGGATCGGCCGCGTCCGTCACCAGCAGGTCGAACCCCGCGAACAGCCGCTCGATCGTCCCGCGGAACGCCCCCGCCACCGTCGCGCCGGGCTGATAGGGATCTAGAACATCTCTCAGATCAACGTCGTTACCACCAAATCGCGAAACGAGTTGCCTCAGCTCACCTGAGAGGTTTTCTACGTCCTGTCCCAGCCGCATTTCGCTCATCGGCACGGGACGCGGGTCGGTCGCGGAGACGGCCAGGCGGCGCAGCTTCCCCGCCCCGTCGACGAGCCAGGTGTGGTTCGCCTCGTCGAAGTCGTGGTCTTCCGACGCCGCCCAGAAGACGGGGAGCACGACCACGCCCAGCCGCTCCTCCAGCGTCTCGGCCAGGCGGATGGCGGTGAGGATCTTGTGGATGGTGTACATGGGGCCGGTGAACAGTCCGGCCTGCTGGCCGGTGGTCACCATCGCCCCGCCCTGCTCCACGAAGCGCGCCAGCCGCGCCGCCGCGCCCGGCGAGGTGGGGCGCACGGCCGCGGCCGCC
>DATABT010000475.1:0-4562 GCA_036259455.1 Longimicrobium sp.
AGGTGCGATCCGCCGCCGGTTCGTTTTCTTTTCGATCATACCGTCTCCGCGAACGATCATGCCGGCGGTGTCGCGGCTGACTCGTCCGTCCGCAGATCGTGCAGCCGCTGCCGCAGCAGGGGGATCAAGCGCTCGCGCCACCATTTCGGCGCGACCAGTCCGCCGCCCATGCCGCCGTGGTTGTACTTGTCCAGGCGGATGTAGTCGTCGTACGACAGCGGATGCCCGGTGAGCTGCTCGAACTCCCGGCCCAGGATGGCCTCCAGCTCATCCTCCGTCGCGGGGCAGGGAACGGCGGCAAGGCGTTCGGCCATGTCCCTCCACAGGTACACGTCGCCGCGCACGCCCCACTGCGGCGGCCCGGTCTTGAAGAGCGTGGAGATGGGGATTGGATTCGCCATGCCCTGCACCCGGAGGGAAGGTGGACGAGACCGGCGGCGTCACGCGGCCGGTGTCCAGCGGACCTCGTGCGTCACGCGGCTGGTGGGCGATGGCCACGCGCCACCGCCGTGCGCGCGAAACTCGGCCATGGCGATGCGCCGGCGCGCGGGGTCGACTTCCAGCGCGCGCTCCACCACCGGCTCCAGCTCCGCATGGCGCGCGGCGTCGGCGGGGAGGGCGGGATGGGTGTCGTGCATGGCCTGCCCGGCGTAGAACGCCTCCTCCCACCGCTTCCAGATCTCCCAGTCCTCCAGGACCAGCTCCAGCGTCTCGGAAGAGACCGGACTCAGCTCGTAGCGATTCTCCGGATCCCACTCGCCCAGGTCCTCCCGCCAGATGGATCGATACGCGTGAGGCATGCCGCCGAAGTCCGCGAATCCGCCGCGCAGCCCGTCGTAATAGTCGTGGACGGTGTAGACCCGCTCGAAAGGCCGCACCATCGTCAGCTCTTGCGTTGCAGCCGGCTCCATGTCGCGCGGTCGATGCCGTAGACGAACGCGGGACCACCCATCACCTCCGTCTCGCCCTCCAGCCGCTCGCCCAGCCGCTCGGCGACGCGGATGGACGGGTCGTTGCCCGGGCGGATGAGGCTGATCACGTGGTCGCGGTCCAGGTCTTCGAAGGCGTAGCGCAGCGCCTCGCGGGCGGCCTCGGTGGCGTAGCCATGGCCCCAGTACGGGCGCCCCAGCGTCCACCCCGCCTCGAAGGCGGGCCACCCCTCCGGGTGCTGCAGCCCCGCGCGGCCGATGAGCCGGCCCGTCGCGCGTTCCTGCAGCGCCCAGAAGCCGAAGCCCTTCAGCTGCCAGTGGCCCATGATGAAAGCCATCTGCCGCCACGCCTCCGCGCGCGAGATCGGTTGGCCCGGCACCAGGTAGCGCATCACCTCCGGGTCCGCGCAGATCTCCGCGTACGCGTCGATGTCCTCGTCGCAAAACGGGCGCAGGATCAGCCGCTCGGTGGTGAGGGTGGGGATCTGGATCACGGTGAGGTTGACGATGGAGACGCCGTTACCGAGCGGCACCTTCGGCGTGTGGATCGGCGCCGGCGGATGGAAACTCCACGCGGTCGTAGATGTCGCTGAGCCGGAGGGTGGCCGAGAGGGAGGGGATGACGAGCGCTGCATCGGGCTCGCTCACCTCGGTCAGAACCCAGGAATCACCTTCGCGGCGATAGTGTTCGATGCGCCGGATATCCTGCGCGATCAGGATATATTCCCGAAGCGACTCCAGCCGCCGGTAGTGCGCGAACTTCTCGCCCCGGTCGTAACGCTCGGTGGAAGGCGAGAGCACTTCGATGATGACCGTCGGATTCAGCAGCGTATCGACTTCGGCGTCCTCGAACCGCGGCTCCTCGCACAGGCCGATGACGTCCGGATACGTGTACATCCCCGTGCGTTCCACCTTCACGCGCATGTCATTGGCGTACGCCTCACACGGCCGGCCCCGCAACTGCGTCCGAAGCTCCGAGGCGGTGTTCAATGCGATCAAATTGTGCACACGGCTCGCGCCGGCCATCGCGTACACGCGGCCGTTGATGTACTCGCTCTTCTGAGCGGACTTCCGCTCAGCTGCAAGATACTCGGCGGGTGTTACGTACGGTTGGGCGAGCGGCGGCATCGTGGCCTCGGCGGACGACTGTTCAGACAACGCATCGACCATAGAGGATTCCGATGATGCGCGCTAGTGCTCTCGTCTTTTCTCACCGAGGTAGCGCATCACCGCCGGGCCCGCGCACATCTCCGCGTACGCGTCCAGGTCGTCGTCCCGGAACGCGCGCAGGATCAGCCGGTCGGTGGTGAGGGGTGGGGATCGAGCACTGTTCAGATCGCATGGAACCGGGCCGGCTAGAATTCCGACTCTGTGTAGGGGCGCAGGTGCTTGCTTGTTCGAACATAAATGTCGGGACCACTTCCGCCCCAATACGCAGCGAATTCTTCATCTCGCTCGCCGGTAACGGCAAGTGCAAGATACCGGCTTGAAAGAGGGATAGGTGGGAGTGTTGGGGTGGCGCTCGGTGGTAGTAAATTCCAAAGAGCGACCGTGAGAGCTGCCACTAAGTCGCTAGGGTGCATAAGGCCATGTTCCATCACCACATCAAAGGTGCCGAGTGCGGCAGCACGGGCCTGCGCAGTGGAATCGTTATGATGTAGGGCAACGAGTAAAGGACCTTTTCCCAACTCTCGTCCACCACGATCATTACGCAACTTTGACGCGAGTTCGATGGGCGCGCCATGAGGATCGTTCACCTGCCCATGCCAATGCATCAGGATAATGTGGGGTTGCCACTTTGGTAGGAGGTCTTCTAGATGGCCTAATCCGGCAAAGGAGCGAACTTCCCAGTTGGTGACCCGCTTCAAGTACGTCTCCCAGAGTTCGACGAGTTCTTTGCTATAGTGCTCGTAGATCGCCAAGCGCAGGGGCCATTGAATAAGTGAGAGCCAGTCGCCAGGGCGCTCGACACGAGTTAGGTCTAGCCGGCCGCGGCGCATGCTCACGGCGCAATGCGGAGAGAATCGGTCAAGGAGCGAACTGCTCGTATAGCTCGGGCTCGTAGTTCACTTTGCAATTGCTTCACGTCTTGCTCTGCAGTGCCTAGTGAGTGCTCTGGAGCGTCTTCTTCGAGAATTGCGTTCTCGTGAGAGTGATGCCACGTGATCAGTTGGTCGGCAAGATTTAGACAAGCATTCTTCAATCGGTGAGCGATCGTAAAATCTTCGGGAGGCAGGTAGATCTGGGCTTCACCAAGTGCTGTTGAAACGGTTGCGCCAAGTGCCTGTATTTCATCTTGCAGACGCTTTGTCACAAACGAACCGGGTCGGGCTCTGACTTGGCGTGTGTAGTCTCTAAGAGATTGCACTGCCTGGAGAATCTTCCGGTATGACGTGATTTCTTGCGTCCTACCATCAATGACGCTCTCCAAGTAGCGCTTAAGGTACTCAGCCTCCATATCTTTTCGTTGTGATAGCTGAAACCGCATCTGCTCAAGGCTTCGCGCCTGTCGTCTGTTCGTCGCAAGCTGTAGCCCTGCAACCACCAAAGCGGCGATTGCTGCAATTAGAGCTGCCAGCACCTGCGGGGGTGTGGAGAGGAAGTCAGACATACCTTTCTTTGCTTAGTGCTACCCCTGCCCGTACAGCATCGCCCCGACGGCCGCGCGGGACGACACGCCCAGCTTGCCCAGCACCTGCTCGGTGTGGTTGCGGGCGGTGTAGTAGCTCATCTCCAGCCGCTGTGCGATCTCTGCGTTGCTGCAGCCTTCGGCGAGAAGCCGCACCACCTCGATCTGGCGGGCGGTCAGGTTGAAGCGCTCGCGCAACGCGTCGTCGCTCAGGGGGCCGGGGCGGGGTTGGCGCGGCGCAGCAGGGCGCTGATGCGCGCCATCAGCTCCAGGATGCTGAACGGCTTGGTGACGTAGTCGTCCGCGCCCAGGCGAAAGCCCTGCAGCTTGTCCGCTTCTTCGCGCCGCGCGGAAAGGATGAGCACGGGCGTCTGCACGCCGCGCTCGCGCAGCTCCTGCAGCACGGCGTAGCCGTCGCGGTCCGGCAGGCCCAGGTCCAGCACGATGAGCTCGGGCTTGTCGCTGGTGGCCACGGCCAGCGCGTGCGCCGCCTTGGTGGCCAGCGACACCGTGTACCCGTCGTACTCCAGGCTGCGCTGAAGGCCTTCGGCGATGTCGAGGCTGTCTTCTACGACCAGGATCCGGCTGCTCATCGGGTTTGCGTCTGGGGGATCGGTGGACGGGGCGACAAGGGGACAGGACAAGGGGACAAGGTGATTCAGCCGGCCGACACCATGGGGCGCGGTTCGGCGTCCGCGGCGTCGGCCGGATCGGCACCGGCCAGGGGCAGCGTGAAGACGAAGGTGGCGCCGCGGCCGGGCTCGCTCTCTACCCAGATGCGGCCGCCGTGCGCCTCCACCAGCCCGCGTGCGATGGAAAGGCCCAGCCCCAGGCCGCGCCGGTCCGCGTGGCGCGCCTGCCAGAACGCGCCGAAGATGTGCGGCACCTGCTCCGGCGGAATCCCCGGGCCCGTATCGGCCACGGAGAAGCGCACCTCGCTGTCGCCGGGCGCGCAGCCCAGGGTTACGGTGCCGCCCTCCGGCGTGAACTTGACCGCGTTCCCC
>DATABT010000476.1:0-1807 GCA_036259455.1 Longimicrobium sp.
GCCGGCGGCGGCCACGCGGCAGGTGCCGCTTCCGTCCGTACGTCAGGGCGTAAAGAGATTGAACAACGTTGATGTCCCCGCGGCACGAAAGCGGGGATACGCGCGGAACGGCTCGGGCGTGATCAGATGATTTTTGCTGAAGACGGTGGAGCGCGCCGCGCGGAAGGAATATGGATGAGGCGCAGTCTACATCCGCGCACCGGGCGCGGCAAGGGCGTTCCGTTACAAACAAAAAACCGCCGGGTGCGCGCCGCGGCGGATCGTTCAGAATACGGTATTCTCATTCCCGGACGCGATTTTCCGGATCGTGCGGATCCTGCCGGAATACGATGCCGATCTGCTACAGCCGCAAGGCGCACCCTGGCACCTGCCTCGCGCCGGAACTCGTTCCGTGTCCGCCGTCCTCAGACTACGGTCATCCCGAAAACGAAGCCCGGCGCCCGTCGCATCCGGGCACCTGATGATACCGGGCACTGCTGGCCCGCCCGCGGTACAGCCGGCTTCCTACCCCTGCCGCGTCCAGACGCGCACCCGGTCCAGGAACGCCCGCACGTCCAGCGGCTTGGCCACCATGTCGTCGCAGCCGGCCTGCAGCACGCGCTCGCGGGCGCCCTCCATGGCCGTGAGGGCGACGATGGGCACGCCGCGCAGCCCTTCTACCTGGCGGATCTCGCGGGTGGCCTGGAACCCGTCCACCAGCGGCATCATCATGTCCATCAGGATCAGGTCTGGCCGCTCGGCCAGGGCCAGTTCCACCGCCCGCCGTCCGTTCTCCGCCTCGATCACGCGGTAGCCGAACGCGTCCAGCAGCGTGCGCAGCGCGTCGCGGCTGTCCTCGTGGTCCTCGGCGATCAGCACCAGCGGCGCGCGTGCAGTCTGCGCGTCTTCGGGCGGAAGCACGGGCGAGATGCGAGGCACCCGCGCTTGCCGCGGGCGGTCGGCGAGAGAAAGATAGGATGGCGCCTCGGCGGGCGGCGGCGGCACGGACATGCTTTTTCGGGGGTGCTGAAGCGGAACCGCGGCGGGACCGGATACGGTATACGCAAATTCCATCAGCCGGTGAAGCAATTCATATGCCCGCGATCGTACAGGGCGATGTGCTCTCCGCGCTCCTTTCGAATCCCTGCGTTCACCTCCCTCGCGCGCAGGATTGGCGACGGGTGGGCGCGCGGCGTATCATCCTGCGTCGGTCTACCCCGCGCTCCCCGGCGAGAGACACGGATGCCCCGGATGCAGCTCACCCGCCGCGTACGCTTCAGCGCGGCGCACCGCTACCACCGCCCCGACTGGGACGACGCGCGCAACCGCGAGGTGTTCGGCCCCTGCGCCAACCCGCACGGCCACGGGCACGACTACCTGCTGGAGGTCACGGTGGAGGGCGAGGTGGACCTCGTGACCGGCTTTTCCGTGGACCTGGGAATGGTGGACGGCGTGCTGCGCGAGGAGGTGGTCCAGCCGCTGGACCACCAGCACCTGAACTACGTGGTCCCCGAGTTCGCCCCCGGCGAATTGATCCCCACGACGGAGAACATCCTGCTGCTGCTGTGGAGGCGGATCGAGCCGCGGCTGGGGAGCGCGCGCCTGGTTCGCCTGCGCCTGCACGAGAACCCGGACTTCTTCGTGGATTACCGCGGGGAAGGGGACGGGGGGGAGGATTCGAACCCGCCTCGAGGCCGGGGCGGCTGAAGCCGCGGCTCGAAATGCCAGAAGCCCCGTCCCGGCTCGCTTGCGCTCGCCGAACGGGGCTTCCACTGCTTACAACGGCGCTATTCCCTATTCCCTATTCCCTATTCCCTATTCCCTATTC
>DATABT010000477.1:0-2986 GCA_036259455.1 Longimicrobium sp.
GTAGCTGATGGCGTCGCCCACGGTGCGCAGCTTCTCGGCCTCCTCGTCGGGGATCTCCATCCCGAACTCCTCCTCGAAGGCCATCACCAGCTCCACGGTGTCCAGCGAGTCCGCGCCAAGGTCCTCCACGAACGAGGCCTCCGGGGTCACCTTCTCGGCGTCCACGCCCAGCTCGTTGATGATGATCTCCTTGACCTTCGCCTCGATGTCCGCCATTTCACGTGCTCCTGGTTGGTTTGAGCGTGCCGGGCACCGCGCCATGGGCGGGGCCCGCGTACTGATTTCGTCCTACATCACCATCCCACCGTCCACCACCAGCACCTGCCCGGTGATGTACGACGCGCCCGGTCCGGCCAGAAAACGCACCGCGGGAGCAATGTCCTCGGGCCTGCCCAGCCGCTGCAGCGCAATGCCGTTCATCAGCGCCGCGCGCGCGGCCTCGGGCAGGTCGGCCGTCATGTCGGTCTCAATGTATCCGGGGGCAACGGCGTTGACCAGAACCCCCCGCCCCGCCAGCTCCTTGGCGACGGACTTGGTCATCCCGATGAGCCCCGCCTTGCTGGCGGCGTAGTTCGCCTGTCCGGCGTTCCCCGTCACGCCCACCACGGAGCTGATGTTGACGATGCGCCCCGCGCGCCGCTTCATCATCCCGCGGCTGGCGGCGCGCATCAGGTTGAAGGCGCCGCGCAGGTTGGTGTCCAGCACGGCGTCCCAGTCCTCGTCCTTGATGCGCATCAGCACGTTGTCGCGCGTGACGCCGGCGTTGTTCACCAGGACGTCCAGCGAGCCGAAGTCCGCCTCCACCTGCTTGACCAGCGCGTTGCACGCCTCGGAGTCCGCCACGTCGCAGGCGTAGCCGCGGTGGCCCTCGCCCGGCAGCTCCGCCGCCGCCTGCTGCGCCCGCGCCCCGTCGCGCGCCACCACGGCCACGCGCGCCCCCGCCCGCGCCAGCTCGCGCGCGATGGCCAGGCCGATGCCGCGCGATCCGCCGGTGACCAGGGCGGTCTGACCTTGTAGTTCCACTCTGATTCTCCGAAGTGTCCAGTGCCCAGGATCAAGTGCCCAGTAACAGAAGCGCGCAGTATATCACCTCTCCGGCCACTTGGCACCCCCCGATGAGCGCGGCTCACCAGCCGGGCAGACCGGCCCGACGGGGCACCGCGTTCAGCTCAGCCGCAGCCGTTACCGGGCACTTGAACCCTGAACCTGGGCACTGCCGTTCATCAGCGCCTCCACCGCCTCCGCCGTCCCCACCGCCGTCCCGCGCCCTTCCGCGGCCTTGTCGATGCGCTTCAGCATCCCCACCAGGACCTTGCCGGTGCCCACCTCCAGGAAGCGCTCCGCGCCCATCTGCAGCATCGTCTGCACGGACTGCGTCCACCGCACCGGGCTGGTCAGCTGGTCGACCAGGAGCGTGCGCGCCTCGTCCGCATCCGTCACCGCGTGCGCCGTGACGTTGCTGACGACGGCGAAGGCGGGGGCGCGGAACTCGATGGACTCCAGCTGCGCCTGCAGGCCCGCCTCGGCCACCTTCATCAGCGGCGAGTGAAAGGCGCCGGAGACCGTCAGCGGCTGCACCTTCTTCGCTCCCGCGGAAACCAGCATCGGCGCCACGCGCTCCACGGCGGCCACGTCGCCGGAAACGACGACCTGGCCGGGGGTGTTGAAGTTGGCGGGGACCACCACGGAATCGTCCGCCGACGCCTCGCGGCACACGCCCTCCACCACCTCGTCGTCCAGCCCCAGCACGGCCGCCATCGTCCCGGGCCGCGCGGTGCCGCCCTCCAGCATCAGCTCGCCGCGGCGGCGCACCGTCCGCACCGCGTCCGCGAAGCTCATGGACCCCGCCGCGTGGTAGGCGCTGAACTCGCCCAGCGAGTGGCCTCCCGCGCAGACGATGTCGAGGTCCGCATCCTTCAGCACCGCCCAGACGGCGGCGCTGTGGGTCAGCAGGGCGGGCTGCGCGTTGGCCGTCAGCGTAAGCTCCTCCGCCGGCCCTTCCCACATCAGCCGCGACAGCGCGAAGCCCAGGGCGTCGTCCGCCTGCTCGAAGATCGCGCGCGCGGCGGGGAATCGCTCCGCCAGGTCCCTGCCCATCCCCACCGCCTGGGAGCCCTGTCCGGGAAAGAGCAGGGCGATGCGCTCGCCGCCCATCAGAAGCGCACCACGTTGGCGGCCCACGTAAAGCCGGCGCCGAACGCCACCATCAGAACGAGAGATCCGGGCTGGATGCGCCCCGTCTCGCACGCCTCGTCCAGCGCCACCGGGATGGACGCGGACGACATGTTGCCGTAGCGGTCCACGTTCACGTACACCTTTTCCATGGGCATCCGCGCGTACTTGGCCGTTGCCTCGATGATGCGGATGTTGGCCTGGTGCGGCACGAGCAGGTCGATCTCGTCCGACGTCACCCCGGCGCGCTGCATGGCCGTCTCCGCCGCCTCGCACATGGCGCGCACGGCGGACTTGAAGACCTCGGGGCCCGCCATCTTCACGTAGTGCGAGCGTTCGTCCAGCACGGCGATGTCCAGCGGAATGCGCGCGCCGCCGCCGGGGCGCCAGAGCAGCTCCGCCAGGGTGCCGTCGCTCTTCATGAACGTGGACAGGATGCCGCGCTCGTCCTCCGCCCTGCGGACGACGGCCGCGCCCGCCCCGTCGCCAAAGAGCACGCACGTCGCGCGGTCGGTCCAGTCGACGATGGACGACATCTTCTCCGTCGCGCAGACCAGCACCGTCTCCGCCTGGCCGCTGGCGATGTGCGCCTCCGCCATCGACAGGCCGTACAGGAATCCGCTGCAGGCCGTCGCGTAGTCGTACGCCGCCGCGTTGCGCGCCCCCAGCAGCGCCTGCACGTCGCACGCGGTGGAGGGGAGCAGACGATCGGGCGTGGCGGTGGAGAGGAGGATCATGTCCAGCCCCTCGGCCTCCACGCCGGCGCGCTCCATGGCGATGCGCGCGGCGGCCGCGGCCATGTCGGCCGCGTGCG
>DATABT010000478.1:0-13927 GCA_036259455.1 Longimicrobium sp.
ATCGACCGCGGCGGACGCTATGCCTATGGCAACCAGCCGGCGATCGCCCAGTGGAACCTGACGCGGCTGGCGGAGTGTCTTCTCCCGCTCCTGGGGGACGACCCCGATGCCGCGGCCGCGGATGCCATCCAGGCGCTGGAGGCATTCGCCCCGGCGTTCGAACGGGCCTACCAGGACGGCCTGCGGCGCAAGCTGGGCCTGTCCACGGAACGCGAAGGCGACGCCGCGCTCGCAGAAGATCTGCTGGGCGCGATGGCGGCGAACCGCGCGGACTTCACGCTCACCTTCCGCGGGCTGAGCGAGGCGGCGGCGGATGAGACGGGGGACGCCGAGGTGCGGAGCCTTTTCGCCGACCCCGCCGCGTACGACGCATGGGCGCTCCGGTGGCGGCAGCGGCTCCGGGAAGAGCCGGGCGACGCCGCCGCGCGCTGCAAAGCCATGCTCGCGGTGCACCCCGCCTTCATCCCGCGCAACCATCGCGTAGAGGCAGTGATCCGGGCGGCCGTCGACCGGGACGACTTCGCTCCGTTCGAGGAGTTGCTGACGGTGCTGGCCAGGCCGTACGATTCGCAGCCGGACTTTGCCCGGTACATGGGGCCGCCGGCGGCGCACGAGCGGGTGCTCCAGACCTTCTGCGGCACGTAGGCACGCAACAGGGACGAGCGCTGACCAGCGGCTACGGCGTCAAACCGCGGCAAACGGTACGCGGCCGCCGGAGTTCGTGCGGGTGGGGGGGCGCGGGAGCACGACCTGAAGAACGTGGACGTCGACATTCCCTCGCGACGCGCTGGTGGTGTTCACCGGCGTGTTGGCCTCGGGCATGTCGTCGCTCGCGTTCGGCTCGGGGCGCTCCGATCACCATCCGTCCCGCAGCATTCGGAGTCCGTGCAGTTACCAGAGCCGCTGCACGCCGTACGCATCGAACAGGGTTTCGTTCGACACGAGCACCAGGTTCTGCGCCTGCGCCTGGGCGATGAGCATGCGGTCGAACGGGTCCCGGTGATGGCCGGGAAGGCTGCCGGCGCGCTGCCCATGATCCAGCGAGATCGGAAGCGGCACAAACCCCTGGCGCCGGACCTCACCCGCGAAGTCCTGCGCCAGCGGGCCCGCGATCAGTTTTCCCAGCCGCGCCTTCGTGGTGACCTCCCAGGCCGAAGCCGCGCTCACGAATATTTCGTTCGTCGGTTCGTCGATCGCGCGGCCAGCCCCCGCCGACAGGCCGGGGTGATTGGCGACCCACCACAACAGCGCATGCGTATCCAGGAGCAGCCGCGCCCCGGTCACTGGTGCCACGCCTCCAGCTCCTCCGGCGGGAGTGGATCGAAGAACGAGTCGGGGACGATTACCTGCCCTTCGAGCGAGCCACGCTGCCGGCGCGGCTGTTCCGAACGGACCGGCACCAGCCGCACCGCGGGTTCGGAGTTGCGGGCGATCACGATGTCTTCACCCGCGCACGCTCGTTCGATCAGGCGGGACAGGTTCGTCTTGGCGGCGTGTACGTTGACAATCTGCATGCAGCCTCTCATCCGTTAGCTAATAAGCTTAGCTAGCGGATGAGGTTTTCGCAACTGTACGACGAGTCGGGTGCATCAGTCCGCCGCCACCGGCTCCGGGAGGAGCCGGGCGCCGCCGCCGCGCGCCGCGAAGCCATGCTCGCCGTGAACCCCGCCTTCATCCCGCGCAACCATCGCGTAGAGGCGGTGATCCGGGCGGCCGTCGACCGGGACGACTTCGCTCCCTTCGAGGAGATGCTGACGGTACTGGCCAGGCCGTACGATTCGCAGCCGGACTTTGCCCGGTACATGGAGCCGCCGGCGGCGCACGAGCGGGTGCTCCAGACCTTCTGCGGCACGTAGGCACGCACCAGGGACGAGTGCCGACCAGCGGCAACGACGTCAAACCGCGGCAAACGGTACCCCCGGCCGCCGGAGTTCGTGCGGGTGCGGGGGGCGCGGGAGCACAACCTGAAGAACGTGGACGTCCACATCCCCGCGACGCGCTGGGGGTGGTGCCCGGTGTGTCGGGATCGGGAAAGTCGCCGCACCGCGAGCGTGCTTGCGCTCGTCGAGAGGTGGTGGGGCATGACGCGCTGACGGAGCGATCCGGCGCCGCTTCGCCCCCGCAAGGCCTCGCGACGGTTGTCAGGATACAGGCGAACGCCAATTTTCCAACGAACCTCGCTGCGTCGCCCTTCACCGCTCCCCAACCATGCTCGCACACGCACACCTCGCCTGCCCCTCCTGCGGCGCCCGCATCCCCGCCGAGGACATGAACCTGTCCGCCATGGCGGCGCGGTGCCGCGCCTGCCATGCGTTCGTGGACCTGCACGCCGTGCTCCCGGCCGCACAATCCGCGACGACGGCCGGCGCGGAGGCGCTGCCGGTGCCGCTTCCGCCACAGTTCCAGGTGCAGGAGCGGGGGCGCGACGTGACCATCATCCACCGCTGGTTCACGTGGGCGTACCCCGTCCTGGGAGTGTTCTGCGCAGTGTGGATGGGCTTTCTGCTGTTCTGGTACGCCATCGCGCTGCAACCGGGCACGCCGCTGATGATGAAGCTGATCCCGCTGGTGCACGTGGCCGTGGGAGTGGGGCTGTGCTACGTCACCGTGGCGGGGTTCGTGAACCGCACCACCATCTCCATCGACCGGGACCACGTGTCGGTGCGGCACGGGCCGCTGCCCTGGCCGGGGAACCTGGACGTGCCGGGAACGGCGCTGGAGCAGCTGTTCTGCACCGCGAAGTCCGTCGGCCAGCAGCGGGTGCAGACGATCTATCACGTGGACGCGGTGCTCAAGGACGGGCGGCAGCTCCGGCTCATCCGCGGCCTGGGCGCGCGGGAGCAGGCGTTGTTCATCGAGCAGGCCATCGAAAAGCACCTGGGGATCGCGGACCGCCGCGTCCGTTCGGAAATGCGACGTTGACCGCCCGCGCGGGGAGGGTGGCGGAGAACCGCGGGCGCGATGCCGCTCGCGGAGTCCTCGCCGCCGTCCGGATCTCCCAAACGAAGCGTGCCAGGCGGTTTCCGCCTGATCCGCAACGCCCGATCGCGGGTCAGACGCATCGCCGGGCGCTCCTTTGGCCAGCGGCGCCTGCGCATCCAGACAGTCGCTTTCGAAGGCGGCTCCATCCACCTGTGGCTGGTCGTCTCGACGGTGATGGCGACCGCGTACCTGTTCTTCAAGGACGATGAAGACGTGAGGAAGGGATTCAACCTCTTCTCCGCGGACCTCCGCGCCAGCGGCAGGCGCCTGCGCCGGTACTTCGAGCGGTTCGGCCGGCACAAGCCCTGAGGCGGCGCATCCCCCCCCCCACGAGGGTCGCGCATCGTGCACGGCCACTGCCACCGCACCCGGAGGGCGGAATGACGGACGAGATCACGCTGGCGGAGCTGTTCCGCAAGACGCCGCACCAGTGGGGGCTGCGCGGCGACGTGTGGCTCTGGAAGGACATGGGCGAGCGCTTCGAATCCGTTCCCTGTCCCCGGACGGCGGACGAGGTGGCGGCGATCGTGAGCCGCACGTTCCAGGAGCTGACCGGAAAGCCAATCACCCACGGCGAGCACTTCTTCGTGGAGAAGTACGCGCACGGCGGCATGTCCAGCGGGTTCGTGGTGCCGGAATGGTGGCGAGACCGCGGCATTCCCTTTCTCCAGCAGCGGCTCCAGGAGCTTTGCCGGGCCATGCCCGCGTGAGCATCGGCGCGCTCGCCCTCGCTTGGGCGATGAAGCTCCGCTTTCGGTTCTCGCGGGCGGCTGGACGGAGCTGATGGGCAAGCCGAGGCGCACCGCCGCAATGGACGGCCACGTCATCGACTGAGTTGGCGCACGGGGATCAGGGGAGGGCAGATGCGAGTTGCCGTACTGTTCGGCGGTACCAGCGCGGAGCGTGACGTATCCATCGCCAGCGGGGCGCAGGTGATGAAGGCGCTGCGCCAGGCGGGGCACGACGTGATCGCCGTCGACACGGCGCGCGGCATCCTGGGGCCGGGTGACGAGCAGCGGCTGCTCACCTCCGGCGTGGCGCCCACGCCGCCGGCTGACGAGGAGCTGGCGGTGGTCCGCGCCGGGGCCACGTCGCCGCTGCCGTCCATCGGCGAGCTGGGGGAGATCGACGTCGTTTTCCTCACCCTCCACGGCGGCACGGGCGAAGACGGCACCCTCCAGGCGCTGCTGGACCTCACCGGCATCCCGTACGTGGGCAGCGGGCACGCGGCGAGCGCCACGGCCATGGACAAGGACCTGTCCAAGCGCCTCTTCCGGATGGCGGGCATCCCCACGGCGGACTGGATGATGGCGCCGGTGGATACGGACGAGGCGGCGGCGCGGCTGGGCTTTCCGCTCGTCGTCAAGCCGAACAAGCAGGGCTCCACGGTGGGATTGACGGTGGTCCGGCGGGCGGGCCAGCTGCAGCCGGCCATCGACGAGGCGTTCCGGTACGACGACGAGGTGATGCTGGAACGGTTTGTGGCCGGGCGCGAGCTGACGTGCGGCATTCTGGCGCACCAGCCGCTGGCCGTGGGCGAGATCGTGTCGAAGGGGGACGTGTTCGACTACGAGAGCAAGTACCAGGAAGGCGGCGCGGCGGAAATCTTTCCCGCCGACCTGTCGGACGAGCAGACGCGCACCGTGCAGGATCTGTCGCTGCGGGCGCACCGCGCGCTCAAGCTGGAGGGCTTCAGCCGCGTGGACTTCCGGATGGATGCCGCCGGCGCCTTCTGGTGCCTGGAGGTGAACACCCTCCCCGGCATGACGCGCACGAGCCTGCTGCCGCAATCGGCCGGGGCCGCCGGCATCCCCTTTCCGGAGCTGTGCGATCGGATCTGCCGCCTGGCGCTGGACCGGCATCGCAACCGGCGAAAGTAGGAGAGCCGGTCACGCGCTCCGACGGACGTTTCACCCCCCCTTCCCGCGAGCCTCGCAGGACGGCCGCCGCCCCAGAGCGTGTTTGAAGATTCGTCCACCGAGAAGCAGGTGACGTCATCCTGGGTCATTCGGCGCTACGCGCATCCTCTCGGATGAAAGTCGCTCGCGCCAGGCCTGTCATTTCGAAGGAGGCGCCCGCGTGATCGCTACCGGTGCAGAAACCCGTCGCGCCGACTGAGAAATCTACTCACCCGTGCTGGTGACCCGCTCTCTCGCTCCGGGCTCGCCCGAGTTTGTTCCATTCCGGGAGCGCCCTCACGCGACTCCATGGGTGCACAACGCTCCCGGCGCGAGCGAAGGACCTTGTCCGCGAAGCGAAGTCCCGGCCCTTCGCACCGAAGCGGGCTGTCCCCTTGCCGGCAAGGTCCTGCGGTCTCACGAGGATTTCGTTGCGACGGACCATGGTCCGTGGCCCGCGCGCCAGGCGCGAATTGTCAGTCCGAGGGAGGCGCCCACTGGATGTGCGCCGGTGCAGGATCTTCAGCGCCGACCGGGGAATGCTCACCTGTCCTCGCGGACGCGCCGGGCGTGCAACGAAATTGGCGGTGAGCCATTCATGGCCTGAGGTGCACCCCCGCGGGACGGCTCACTCCGGCTGCTCCAGGGAGCCGCCCCACGCCGCGGGAGGACGGCCGAAACCGGGGTGCAGACGACGGCGAAGCCGCGAACGACAAGGTCCGCGGCCCGGACCCTCCTCCCCATCCGGCGAGCCCTCGCCCGCCCCTTCGCGGCGGCCGGTGCGCACTACGCCAGCAGGTCCTCGAAGCGTGTCGCTGGTGCCCTGCCGTCGGTGGCACGCGGCACGTACTGCAGCCTGACGACGCCGTTCGCGTACGTGCTGGTGCCCTGCAGCCGCAGATCGAGCTGGCCGGGGAGCCGTGAGAACCATGTCGCGCCGGGCGACATGACCGGGTACACGAAGAAGTGGAACTCGTCCACCAGGCCGAGGGCGATGACGGATTGCGCGAAGCTCGCGCCCCCCGACAGGTGAATGCCGGCGCCGGGCTGCGCCTTCAGGTCGGCGAGATAGCGCGCCAGCTCGTCGTCGGTCCCCGCGACCACCAGCTCCGTGTTGTTCCATTCCGTCGGTTGCTGGCTTCCGGACCGCGAGAAGACCAGCTTTCTGTAGCTGTTCATCCGGCGCGCCATGGAGTGATGGGCCTCGCCACCCGGACCCCCCGACAGGGCACCGGGCCAGTACGCCGCCATCTCCTCGTAGGTGGTACGGCCCACCAGGAGGGTGTCGTACGTGGCGTAGATCCGGTCGATCTCCCCTTCCTGGTCCTCCCCCACCTGGTGCACCCACGCCAGCGGATCGTCCAGGCGGCCGTTGAGGGTGGTCATCATCTGAAAAACGATCTTTCGCATCTGCCCGTCCCCCCTTCCTCAGGCCCGCCCGGCGAGCGTCGCGAGTTGTTCGATGACGGTACCCCACCCGTCGTAGAAGCCCAGCTCCTGGTGCATGTTTCGATCGGCGTTGTTCCTGTGCATCACCTGGGCGGCGTACTCCGTGCCCATGGGATGGTCCCGCATGGTGATGATGGCCGTCATGAACGGGTGCTCGGCCGGTCTCCATCCGCCCAGCAGGGCGTTGGTAAAGACGATCCGCTCCTGGTCGTCGACGGCGAGAAAGCAGGCACGCATGTGCGGCGCATAGTCGCCGCCGTTCTCGCTGATCTCCGTCACCAGCGCGCCGCCGGGGACCATGTCCATTTCCAGCACCCTGCATTTCGCCGGGGCCGGCACCCACCACTGCGCGAAGCTCGCCGGGTCCGCCCAGGCGTTCCATACGGCGTGCCGCGGGGCCCGGATGATCCGTGTGATCGTCAGGTCCAGATCCGGGTCGGGAGCGTGGATCATCTCAATTTTTCCTTTTCGTGGGCGGTGAGGACGAACTGCTCCAGCCGGTCGGTACGGCCTTCCCAGAGGGCGCGCTGCCGGTCGAGCCACGATTGCACCACGGCGAACGTCTCCGTTTCGATGGCGCACGTCCGCACGCGGCCTTCCTTGCGCGTCCGGATCAGCCCGACGCTCTCCAGAAGGTGGATGTGCTTCATGAACGAGGGGAGCGCCATCTCAAAGGGCTTCGCCAGCTCGCCCACGCTCGCCGGGCCCTGGCCCAGCCGCCCCAGCACCGCTCGCCGCGTGGGATCGGCGAGCGCCTGAAAGATGCCGTCCAGCCGCTGTGAATACTGTTCCATGAGGCTAAGTATACTCCGGAACATACTTAGCGCAAGGGCTAACTGATTGAACGCGCCGGAGCCGCCCGCCGCGCAGGGGCGACGGGCGGCCTCAGCGCTCCCTGCGGTACATGCGCAGCGTGAGCGGCGCGAACACCGCGACGATCAGCGCCGAGGCCACCAGCACCCACACCACGCTGGTGAGCGCCACGTCGCCGTGCATCAGCCCGCGCGAGGCGTTGGTCAGGTGCGTCACCGGGTTCACGGCCACCACCCGCTGAAGCCACCCCGGCATGGTGGACGGGTCCACGAAGATGTTGCTGGCGAACGTCAGCGGGAACAGGAGCAGAAAGCTGCTCGTCATCACCGACTCGGGCGTCTTTACCAGCATCCCCACCACCATCCAGATCCACGAGACGCTGAAGGCGAACACCAGGATGAGCGCCACGGCCAGCACCACGCCGATGAGCCCCGCCTGCGGCCGGAACCCCAGGATCGTCCCCAGCCCGATCACCATCAGCGCCGCGATGCTGTAGCGCAGCACGTCGCCCAGCAGCAGGCCCACGATGGGGGCGGGCTGCCAGATGGGAAGCGATCGAAAGCGGTCGAACAGCCCCTTTGAGATGTCGGTGTTCAGCCCCACCCCGCTGTACACGGTGATGAACACGATCGCCTGCACCAGGATGCCGGGGAGCAGGTACTGAATGTACTGCCGCGGCGACCCCGCCAGCGCGCCGCCGAACAGGTACGTGAACATCAGCGTCATCATCAGCGGGAACGCCGTGACGTCGAACAGCTGAAAGGGCACGTGCTTGATCTTGAGCAGCGCGCGCCACCCCAGCGTGACGGACGCCGAGACGGCGCCGGTGGTGGACGGGCGCTCGCGGTTGGCCAGGACCCGCTGCATGGCCCCGTCAAGCGACGGTGTCTGGATGCTCATGCGCTCACCTCCTCGTCCGTCGTTTCCTCGGCTACGCGGCCGGTCAGGGCGAAAAAGACCTCGTCCAGCGTGGGCTGGCCCACCGAGAACTCGCTGACCGCCACCCCCGAGCCCGAAAGCGCGATCAGCGCCTCGGCCACCACCGCCTCGCCCGATGCGCGGGCGGTGAGCGAGCGGGGGTCGCTGCCGGCGTGCACGTCGGGCCCCAGCACGCGCCGCAGGACGGACTGCGCCTCGGCCAGGTGCGCCGGGTCGGCGATCCGCACCAGCAGGGTGTTGCCGCCCACCGACGTCTTGAGCTCGCGGCTGGTCCCCTCGGCGATGAGCCGGCCGCGGTCGATCACGGCCAGCCGGTCGGCCAGGCGGTCCGCCTCCTCCAGGTACTGCGTGGTCAGGAGCACCGTGGTGCCCCCCGCCGCGATGGCGCGGACGATGTCCCACACCTGGTTGCGGCTGCGCGGGTCCAGGCCGGTGGTGGGCTCGTCCAGAAAAAGCAGCTCGGGCGTGCGCACCAGGCTGGCGGCAATGTCCAGCCGCCGCCGCATTCCGCCCGAATACGTCCGGACCTGGCGCCCCGCCGCCTCGGAAAGCTCGAAGGCGGCCAGCAGCTCGTCCGCGCGGGCGCGGGACTGCGCCCACGTGTAGCCCAGGAGCCGGGCCACGAGCACCAGGTTCTCGTGGCCGGTAAGGTCCTCGTCCACGGAGGCGAACTGCCCCGTGAGGCTCACCCGCGCGCGGACGGCCGCCGGTTCGCGCGCCACGTCGTATCCCAGCACGCGCGCGGTGCCGCCGTCCGGGCGCAGCAGGGTGGCCAGAATGCGGATGGTGGTCGTCTTTCCGGCTCCGTTCGGGCCCAGGAGGCCGTACACGGAACCGGCGGGGATGCGCAGGTCGATGCCGTCCACCGCCCGCGTGGCTCCAAAGGACTTGGACAGGCCCGTCGTCTCGATCGCCAGACTCATGCGCTGCGTACAGGTTCGGGGTTGTGGTGTGCGCCGTCCATCCACCTGCCGCGGACGGATGCCGGGGCTGCTGAACCGCTCGGCGGCGGGGCCCCTGCTCCAGGCCGGGCACCCCGCCCGGTGAACCCGGGCTTCACAGGACCGTCGAACGAAGTGCGGCGAAATCGACAACTCGCCGCGCGGGCACTCGCCGGCGTCCATCTTCTCCGCCCGACGGCGGAAGTTCAACGAGGCGGGTGTGCGAGCCGATGTAGAGAAACCGCCGGCGGCTCCGACTTCTCCCCGCAAGCGCCAACCACGGCACCCCCGCGAGAGGAGACCAGATGATGACGCACACGCAGATCGCGCGAGCCTTTCCCACGCTGGTGGCCGCGACGCTTTCGCTGGCCTCGCCCGCGGCCGCGCAGAGCACGAAGAACCCGGAGAACCTCGTCGTGAGCACGCCCACCGCGTCCGGTTTCGCGCCCGTCAACGGGCTTCAGTTCTACTACGAGGTCCACGGCACCGGCAAGCCGCTGGTCCTGCTGCACGGCGGCGTCAGCGCCACGGAGGCGTTCGGCGGCAACCTGGCGGAGCTGGCGCGCGGCAGGCAGGTGATCGCGGTGCACCTGCAGGGGCACGGCCGCACGCGCGACATCGACCGCCCGCTGCGCTACGAGACCATGGCGGACGACGTGGCGGCGCTCATCGCGCACCTGGGGCTGGAAAAGGCGGACGTGATGGGATACTCGCTGGGTGGCGGCGTGGCGCTGCAGGCAGCCATCCGCCATCCCGCGTCCGTCGACCGGCTGGTAGTGGTCTCCGGGCCGCCACTGACCCGCGAGGGCTGGTACCCCGAGGTGCGCGCCGCCTTCGAGCAGATGCCGGCCAACGCGCCGCACATTGCCGCGAACGTCCGCCAGTCCCCGCTGGCGCAGCTGCATCCCGAGGTGGACTGGGAGTCGCTGTTCCGCAAGATCGGCGAGCAGAACAGCCGGGACGACGACTGGTCGGCGGAGGTGGCGGCGCTGCGGGTGCCGGCGATGTTCGTCTACGCCGACGCCGACGCGGTGCGCCCGGAGCACGTGGTGGAGATCTACCGCGCGCTGGGCGGGGGGGAGCGCGACGCGGGGCTGGACGGCGCCGGCCAACCGGTGGCGCGCCTGGCCATCATCCCCGGCGCCACGCACTACGACATCCTCTCCACCACCCTCGTCGCCCAGCTCGCGGCGCAGTTCCTTGACGCGCCGCTCCCCCAGGCATCCGCGCGCTGACACGGGAGGGGGGCGGGCGGCGGATCGCATCCATCGCCCGTTCCCGGGCGCGCGATCGATGAATCCGCCGCCCGCCGTACCACGTCACGCAGCCCGGCCGGTGGATGAGGATTCCCGCGCGTGTGCACGGATCCGAAACCGGATCGGCTGGTCCTGGCGTGCCGGATGGTGGTCGCGCTGTGGGTGCTGACGGCGCGTTCATCACCGTGGTCCTTCCCGGCTGGTGCCGTACCTCCCCCTGGAACCGCGCGGATACGCGATCCTGGCCGTCCTCGCGGTGATCTACGTCGTCCTGCTCGCGGAACTTTGCCTGGCGTACACGCTCGCGTGCCCGGCATGCGCGCGGCCGGTGCTCCTTCAGGGCTCCGGGCCGTTCCACCCGGGGGCGCGGCACTACCCCCGTGGGCGGCTACTACGCGGTGATGGTGATGGACGTGCTGCGCCGCCGCCGATTCACCTGCATGTACTGCGGCCACCGGTGCGTGCTGGCCGATGCGGACGCACCGCCACGCGCGGCCTGAGCAGTCCATGCCGATCCGCGAAAAGAATAGCCTCACACAGATTCAACAGAGTCATATCAACCGAGTCACTCTGCTGCCTCTGTTGACCCTGTGTGAGGCAAGTCCTTTCCGAGGCGGCCTCAGGGCCGCGGGCGCTCGAAGATGATCGTGTCCTCGCCCTTGTAGGTGGTGCGCGCGAACTCGCGATAGCCGCACTTGCCGGCGACGTGGATGGAGGCGGCGTTCTCGGGCGAGATCAGGCAGACGGTGCGCGGCGCGGCCAGGTGTGCGTCGGCCCAGGCCAGCGCCGCGCGGACGGCCTCGGTGGCCAGGCCGCGGCCGTGCGCCCACGGGGCCAGCACCCATCCCGCTTCGGGCGCATCGATCAGCGGCGTGATCTCGCGCCGGAAATCCGCCAGGCCCACCTCGCCCACCAAGCGTTCCGTCTCCCGCTCGCGCACCACCCAGTAGCCGAAGCCCAGCAGCGTCCACATCCCCGCGTAGCGCAGCAGCCGCGTCCACACCTCCTCCGGCGTGGACGGCCGCCCGCCGATGTGCCGCGTGACGAGCGGGTCGCCCCACAGCGCCGCGCACTCGGCGAAGTCGGCGAGGGTGTGGGCGCGCAGAGTGAGGCGCGGGGTGTCGAGGGCGGGAACGGGCGGCGGGGGCGGCGTCTGCATCGGGGGAGAGTACGCGGGCGCGGGGCGGAGCGCCATCCGCGGCGGCCGGTCCGGCGGCGGAGTGTCACATTCCGGGGGGACTGCGGCGTTCATTATCCAGCACCCGCAACGCAGCACCCCATCCACCCCCAGCGCAAGGAGGCGCAACGCATCCGCACCAGAAGGACAATTATCGATTCAACCTCTGACCCTCCGGAAGCGAGCGTGCCATGAACCGAACTCTCGTCAGAGCCGTATCCACCCTGCTCGTCCTGCTGGCGGCGCGCACGGCGGCCGCGCAGGAGCCCGCCGTCGTCACGGGGCGCGTGACCAGCGCGCAGGGGCAGCCCGAGGCCGCCGTCCTGGTGCGCATCCAGGCGCTGAACGTGGGCGCCACCACCGGGGCGGACGGCATGTACCGGCTGGTGATCCCCGGCGCGCGCATCCGCCCGGGGCAGAGCGTTACCCTGGCCGCCTCGCGTGCGGGGCTCGCGCCGGTGACCCGCAGCATCACCCTGTCGCCGGGCGCCCACCTGACCCAGAACTTCCAGATGGCCGCGCAGGTGCTCATGCTGGAGGACGTGGTGGTCACCGGAACGGCGGGCGCGATGCAGGCCGGGAGCCTGGGGCTCGCCGTCGGCACCGTCTCGGCCGCGGGCGTGCCGGGGACCGGGCTCCCGGGCGGGTTCAACACGGAGGAGTACAATCCCATCGACGAGAATCCCTTCCTGGCCGTGGGCCGGCACCCGCTCAGCACCTTCGCCATCGACGTGGACCCGGCGTCGTACAGCAACGTGCGCCGCTTCATCCGCGACGGCGAGGCGCCGCCCATCGACGCGGTGCGCATCGAGGAGCTGGTGAACTACTTCAGCTACGACTACCCCGATCCCACGGGGCCGCACCCGTTCGCGGTGGTGGCGGAGGTGGGCCCGGCGCCCTGGAACCCGCGTCACCAGCTGGTGCACGTGGGCATCCAGGGCCGGCGGATGCCGCAGGCGGAGCTGCCGCCCAGCAACCTGGTGTTCCTGGTGGACGTCTCGGGGTCGATGGACGAGCCCGACAAGCTGCCGCTGGTCAAGGCGTCGCTGCGCCTGCTGGTGGACGAGCTTTCCGCGCGCGACCGCGTGGCGCTGGTGGTCTACGCGGGCAGCGCGGGGCTGGTGCTCGACGCCACCCCGGGCGACCGGCGCGAAGTCATCATGGACGCCATCGAGCGGCTGGAGGCGGGCGGCTCCACCGCGGGCGGCGCGGGGATTCAGCTGGCGTACGAGGTGGCGCGCCGAAACCACGTCGCCGGCGGCAACAACCGCGTCATCCTGGCCACGGACGGCGACTTCAACGTGGGCACGTCCAGCGAGGCGGAGCTGGTGCGGCTGATCGAGCAAAAGCGCGAGCAGGGCACCTTTCTCACCGTGCTCGGCTTCGGCACGGGGAACCTGGCGGACGCGCGGATGGAGCAGATGGCCGACCACGGCAACGGCAACTACGCGTACATCGACGGGCTGGCCGAGGCGCGCAAGGTGCTGGTGCAGGAGATGGGCGGCACGCTGTTCACCATCGCCCGGGACGTAAAGCTGCAGGTGGAGTTCAACCCGCGGCGCGTGTACGCGTACCGCCTGATCGGCTACGAGAACCGCCTGCTGGCCGACGAAGACTTTGCGGATGACCGAAAGGACGCGGGCGACCTGGGCGCCGGCCACTCGGTGACGGCGCTGTACGAGGTGGTGCTGCGTGGCGTGGAAACCGACGTTCGCGTGGGCGAGGTGGGCCCCCTGCGCTACCAGCGGCTTTCCACCGAGCCGGTGGCGGAGCTGGCGGGGGAGTTGATGAACGTCAGCATCCGCTACAAGCAGCCGGACGGCGAGCAGAGCGTGCTCCTCTCGCATCCCGTGGCCCTGCCGGAGCGCGGCGAGCGCACCTCCGACGACTTCCGCTTTGCCGCGGCGGTGGCGGAGTTCGGCATGCTGCTGCGCCAGTCGGAGCACCGCGGCCGCGGCAGCCTGGAAGACGTGCTCTCCCTCGCCCGCGGCGCCCTGGGCGAGGACCCCGGCCACCACCGCGCCGGCTTCGTGCGGATGGTGCAGGACTTCGCCGCCCTGCCGCGCGAGGAGGTCGCGGCGCGCCGGTAGCCTCCCCGATGCCGTGTGACGATGCGCGCTGGTGCCTGCGCCGGCGCGCATCCTCGTCTTCTCTCGCAAGCCCGCCGGAAGAACAGGTTTCGCACAGAGTCAACGGGGTTAACAGAGTCGAGGTTCTCGTGCCGCGCAGCGAACTCGATCCATGCGGCACGAACGTGTGGGTGGTGAGCAACTGGAAGCCCGGCTTCGCCACCGACTTCGATCCGGAGAACGGCGACCCCGGGGGCGACGGCATCATCATCTTCGCAGGGCCTGCCAGGCCGCCGGCGCGTCCGGCGTCACGCCGGGCGGGAAGCACCCTGAGCGCTCGCCGCGCCCGGAGAACGCGGCGCGGGGAAGTACGCCGGGCGGAGGCGCGGCTGATCCGCGCCTC
>DATABT010000479.1:0-1540 GCA_036259455.1 Longimicrobium sp.
GCCTCCGTGCCCACGGACGCGCCCGCGGCGGCCGGGCCTTCGCGCGCCGCGGCCGCGAAGCGCGCCCCGCCCGCCAGCGCGCGCACCATCCCGCGCTCCGGGTGCCCGGGCGCGAACGCCTCGAATTCCGCGCGCCCGAACAGCCCGTCGATGGCGGCGACCAGGTGGCGGTGGTCCAGCCCGTCCTTCTCCCAGTAGACGGCGCCGTGCGGCAGCCCGTCCCATCCCGCCAGGTTGGCCTGCCGCGCCCGCACCTCCGCGACGGAGGACGGGCGGTGCTCCGGCCACAGGTGGAGGAAGCGCCCGCTGTCGTTGTCCCCCACCTGGTGGATGGCGCCGCTCGGCTTCGTCACGTCGCGCGTGAACTCCGCCATGCGCTGCACCCGCTCCACGTGCGCGGGCGGGAACGGCGACGTCCCCGTGCCCCCCGGCAGCGGGTGCATCGGCATCGGCCCGCGGCGCAGCGGGGGACGCACGCGGTGCCGCGCGGCATCGTACTCCGCCAGCGCGGCGCGCTTGTCATCCCGCAGCCCCAGGACGAGCGCCGTGGAGTAGACCACCATCTCCGCCGAAAGGCGGTGATACGCCGTGGACGCTTCGAAGCAGGCCCCGTCCGGCGTGAACTGGTGCTCCGTCTCGCCGATGATCTCCTGCACCGCGAACGCGAGCCACGCGTCCGTCTGCGCCGTGCGCGGCAGGTACGCGGCGCAGAAGAGGAGCCCGGCCACGTCCGCCAGGTAGTGGTTGCCGCGCGTCCCGGCGTGCCACTCCAGGTGGCGAATCAGGTACGCCGCGTGCGCGTGGACGGAGCGCGCCAGTTCCGCGCGGAACGGCGCATCGAGCTCCGCCCCCGCCGCGCGGAACAGGTCGTAGGCCACCACCCAGTTGGCCGCGCGGATGCCCACGTCCATGGCCGTGGTCCAGTTGACCCCGAAGCGCGGGGGATTGGTGGCGATGAAGTCCAGCACCTGGCCGCGGAACTCGCGCACGTACGCCTCGGCCGGGCGGAACCCCGGCTCCCCCGCGCGGGCGAGCGCGTACGCCCACGCCAGTTGGGGCAGGTGCTGCATGCGCGCCAGCTCCCACGGCACCTTCACGTCCACACCGGGCAGGTGGCCGTAGCGGATGCGCCCGTGCCACGCGGCCTCGCTCCACCGGTGGCCCGACTTGAAGTCCAGGTGCCAGTCGATGGGGCGATACCCATCCTCCACCAGCCGCCAGATGCGCGTCGCCTCGGCCAGGTTGCCGGGGTCGATGCGCCCGCGCAGCCACGCCCCGTCCCGATCCGCATCGATGGACGGCCCGGCGGGATACACGTGCCCCTCCACGCCGGCGCAGCGCATCCCGTGCTCCACGAGCACCCAGCCGGAGCCCAGCAGGTCGAAGCGGTGGTCGAGATAGAGATCCGCCAGCGCCGAGATGCGCTCCGCCCCGCCGCGCAACACGTCGAGCGGCGGGATGGTGAAGTAGCGGTACGGCAGGTCGTCCGGCAGCGCGCCGGAGGGATGGGTGCCGCCGCGGTCGCGCCGCTCGTTCCACG
>DATABT010000480.1:0-6461 GCA_036259455.1 Longimicrobium sp.
CGAATGCCAGCAGGGTGCACGCGGCGAGCAGCGCGACCAGCGCGTTCACCCCGGCCTGCCGGCCGAGCACCCAGGCAAGCCACACGACCGTCGCGAAGAGCGGAAACGCGAGCACCTGCCGGAGCGTGACCATCCACGCGCCCGGCCTGGGCAGCCATCCCCGCAGGCGCGGCACCGCGGCGACCATCGCAAGCGGCCAGACCAGGCCCAGCCCCAGCGCCGTGAACACGACGAACGACTCGCCCGCCCCCGCCGTGACCGCGTACGCGACCGCCGCCGCGAGGAAGGGGGCGGAGCAGGGTGTCGCCAGCGCGGTGACGAGCACGCCGCCCAGAAAGGATTCCACGCCGCGGGGCGCCCGGCTCGCCGCGGCGGAGAGGCTCCCGCCGACGGGCACCAGGTCGAACACGCCAGCCATGTTGAGTCCCGCCGCAAAGATGAGCAGCGCGAGCGCGCCGACCACCGCGGGGTTCTGCAGCTGGTAGCCCCATCCGACTTCCGTGCCCGCGGCGCGCAGGGCCAGCAGCACGCCCACGATCACCCACATCGACACCAGCACGCCGGCCCCGAACAACAGCACGTGCCGACGCGCCGTACGCGCGTCGTGTGCGGCCGCTTCCGCGATCCCGAACGCCTTGATCGAGAGCACGGGCAGCACGCACGGCATCAGGTTGAGCAGCGTGCCGCCGAGCAGGGCGAGCAGCCCCGCGGTCGCGAGCGCGATCCAACCCGCGGCCGCGCCAGGAGCAGGTGGCGCAACGGCGGCGAGTTGCGCCATGGCGACCACCGGCGCATCCACTTCGAGCACCATGCGGGGCGCGTCGCCGCCCGCTGAGGCTGCGGTGTCGATCGCGAGCACCCCGGTGATCCGTGACGGCGTCCCGGCCGCGTACTCGGAGCGGCCGATCTGCAGTTCGAGGCCCGTCGGGATCGTGCGCACCCCGGGTTGCGCGGCGTGGTCGATCACCCCCGCCGAGTCGATGAAGAACTGCACGCGCGGCGGGGTACGCCCCGAGGCGATCGGGGCTTCACCCGGCGGGTACACGTGCAGCAGCACGTTCGTGGAGTCGACCGCCGCGCGGAACGTCCAGCCGTCGCGCCGCGCCGGGATGCGCGCGGCCTCCGCGGCGAACGCGCGGGCGACTGCCTCGTCGGCGACCGTCCTGGCGGCGACGGGCACGGCGAGCGCGACGTCGGCGTCCCCCGCGACGCACTCCTCCAGGCACACCACCCACGTCAGGGTCGCCACTAGATTCGCGGTCGATCCCACACGCGCTGTCGGCGGCACGTGCACCGCGCCCAGGAGGTGCACCTCGCCCTCGTAGCCGTACGACGCGAGCGGTGGCGCTTCGATCCGCTCCGGCGCGGGCCAGCGGAGCGGCGCGGCGGTAAAGCCGTCCGGCAGGCGCCAGGTGACGTTCGGCGCGCTGCCGACGTCGCCCGCGTGACGCCAGTAGGTGTGCCACCCCGGGTTCGGGCGCAGCCGGATCGCCACCGGGATCGTGTCGCCCGGCGCCACGGATCGAGCGGCGCTCCGCAGCTCGATCTCGACGGGCTGGCTGGCGGTCGCGTGCGCGATGGCGCTCGCCGACGGGAAAAACGGCTGGGCACCCGCCGTCGCCGGCGTGCCACCGACGGCCAGCGCGCCGACGAGCGCGCACAGGACTGCGCGGACGTGCCGAGGCGTGTGGAATGACGCGGTGCAGCCCTCCACCGGGAGGAGCGTCCCTCGTTTGATGCGCTCTTTCATGCTGCGAATCCTCATCGATTTCGTACTACGCAATGTAGTAAACAGGGGCGGGCCGAAGCCTCCGCCAGTGGCGGTCTGCGGATGCTGCTACGGGCGCTGCCGGCCGAGTTCGGGCGCGGACTCGCGAAGCTGGGCGCGCAGCTCGGCGGTCATGTCGGAGCTGTGGTAGGTCCAGAGGAACAGGGTCGTCCACAGCAGCGCCGCGGCGGCCAGCGCCCGGCGCGCCGTGGTGAGCCGGGCACGGCGCGGGTCGGGCCGGTAGTCCATCAGGCGGCGGACGCGCGCCTCGACGCTCGGCCGGGTGCGGAGCAGGGGGTGGGCATGGATCCAGCGCACGCGCGGCCGGCAGGGGAGCGCTCGCTGCAGGCGCCACACCTGCACGAGCGAAGCGGCGACCACCAGCGGGTTCTGCACCGCCTCCACCACCCGTTCATCGCAGGAGAGCTCGCGCCCGAAGACCACCCTCGGCCAGACGACGGACCGGAAGGTCCAGAGCAGGGCGAGCACCCCCGCGGCCAGCAGGCCGGCCTGCTCGAAGCCGAAGGGCAGCCCCATCTGGTAGAACATCACGTAGAGTGCGGCGGCCTGCACGAGCACCACCAGTGCGCCGATGGACAGAAGGCTGCCGATCCAGGCGCGCAGGTTGTCGCGCTGCCGCACGTGGACGAGCTCGTGCGCCAGCACTGCGCGGAGCTCGTCCGTCCCCAGCGAGCGGATCACGGCGGGCGCCAGGAAGACGGCGGGCCAGAAGCACCCCGTGGTGAATGCCAGCGGACCCTGGTCCGCGTGCCGGTGCAGCGGCGGCAGGCGTTTCAGGCCGACCCGCGTTCCGGCCTCGCGATAGAGATCGTACAGCCCGGAGAACTCATGGGGCCCGTAGACCGGGAAACGCCGGCGCAGGCGCCGGTCGGCGACGCAGTGGGCCACGATCCGCGCGACCGCGGCCACAAAGAGGAGCAGCGTGAGGGAGCGGGCCACGTCCACGGGGGCGCCGCAGAGGTCGTTCGGGATGCCCAGCAGGGCCTCCACGCCCCAGAGGAGCCTGGAGTACGGGGCAAAGAACCACTCAAACATCGGAATCCCCTCGCCTCCGCTTCTCTTCGATCGCCTTCGCCAGCGCCTCCATCGCCGCCTCGTCGCCCACCAGGTCGACGAACTGGCTCATCGCGGGGGCGGTGAAGTCGTCCAGGAGCTCGCTCAGCACCGTGCCGACGGTGCGCCGGGTAAATTCCTCCTTGCTCGCGGCAGGCACGTACACGTACGCCGCGCCATCCTTCCACTTCTCCAGCAGGCCCTTGTCCGCCAGGCGCGACATCACCGTCATGACCGTGGTGTACGCGAGCTCCCGGTCCGCGGCCAGCCGCTCGTGGACGTCGTGGACCGTGGCCCGACCGCGCGCCCAGATCACCTCCATGACGTCCGCCTCGAGGTCGCCAAGGATCTTGCGCAACCCCTTTTTCTGCGGATCGAAGGTGAAATGGTATCGATTCAGGGCCATGGGCTCGGCGGGACAGGGGTGTCTACGACAGTGTGTAGTACGCTAGTACTGTTGCGGCGTGCCGTCAAGCTTCACGCGGCGGTGAAGCCGTCCGGCAGCGGTCGATGGCCCGGGCAACCCACCCGCTGCTTCACCATGCCTCGATCGCAGAGATGACGGGCCGCGCCGGTGTCGGACAGTAGAGTCGCATGCGAGCATCCGGGACGCGATGACGCAGCCGGCGGGCGGCGCAAACCGGCGACGAGCGGGCGACTCCGGCGATGAGCGGCGGGCGGGTGTCCGGACCTCAGCGATCCGCTACTACGAAAGCGTCGGGGCTCCTCCCGCCAGCCCTCGCAGGGGCAGGTGCCGCCGCCAAACACCTGACGCTGTGCAGCTCATCGCCACCCTACGCGTCGCGCAACGCGCAGGTTTCGCCGCGAGCGAAATCCGGACGCTGGTCGGTGCTGACCTGCGGCCAGCGGCCCACTGGCGCGCTTACGGACCGAAAGAGGGACGAGCTGGATGCGCCAGGAGTGCGCGGCGGCGCAGAGACGGCATTCCGAATTCCTCGGAGGAATGAGGGGCCGCGCCCGTGTCGGACAGCAAGTTCGCATGCGAGAAGCAGGGACGCGATGACGCAGCCGGCGGGCGGCCCAAATCGGCGACGAGCGGACGATTCCGGCGACGAGCGGCAGGGTGCGCCATCGTCGCCGCACCCCCATCATCCGAACCGGTCCCTGAGCCGCGCCCCGAAGCGCCGGCTCATGGTCAGCGGCTCCGGCAGGCCGCGCAGGTACACGTGCTGGCTGGCGTGCGACCACGGCTCCAGCCGCTCCACGTACTCCAGGTTCACGATGGCGGAGCGGTGGATGCGCACGAACTGCCGGTCGGGGAGGCGCTGCTCCCATTCCCGGAGCGATTTCGCCGACGGCCTGCGCGCCAGGCGCGGGGCCAGGCGCAGCGTGGAGCCGTCGCCGTCCGCCTCGATGGCCACGATGTCGCGCACCCGTACAAAGGCGCGCTCCTGGCCCAGGCGCAGGAACAGGCGGTCCTCGTAGGCGACCGTCTCGCGGGGGGGCGCCGGCGGCTGCGCGGCCGCGAGCCGGTTCACCGTCACGGCCAGCCGCTCCGGCGCCACCGGCTTGAGCAGGTAATCCAGGGCGTTCACCTCGAAGGCGCGGAGGGAGTACGCGTCGTACGCGGTCACGAACACGACGTCCACGTCCGCGCCCAGCAGCGGCAGCAGGTCCATCCCCGTCTCGCCCGCGAGCTGGATGTCGAGGAACACCACGTCCGCGTCCGTGGCGTGCACCAGCCGCGCGGCGTCGGCCACCGAGGCGGCCTCGCCCACGATGTGCACCTGCTCGGCGTGCGCCTCCTCCAGCAGCGTCCGCAGTTCGCGCCGCGCGAGCCGCTCGTCGTGCACGATGACGGCGTGGCGCCGGCGCGCGCTCACGTGGCGGCCTCGGCGCGGAAGCGAGCCGGCAGCTCCACCATGACGCGCACGCGCCCACATCCGTGCTCCATCCCGACGCGATGCTCCCCGGGATGGAGCGCCCTGAGGCGCGCGCGGACGTTGGCGAGCCCCACGCCGCCCGGCACGCCGTCGTCGCCCTCGCCCGCGGCAGGCGCGGTTTTCCCTCTGCCCTTCCACACGCCGGTGTTCTCGACCATGAGCCAGAGCCGGTCCGGTTCCACCAGCCGCGCCACTACCCGCACCACGAGTGGCGCGCTGGCGGTGCCGGCGGCGCCATGCTTCACCGCATTCTCCACGAGCGGGTTCAGGAGGAACGCCGGCACCTCGCAGCGCAGCGCGGCGGGCTCGATCTCCATCCGCGCTTCCAGGCGCTCCTCGAAGCGCACCTGCTCGATGGCCAGGTAGCCGCGCACCGACTCCACCTCCTCCTCCAGCAACGCCACGTGCAGCGGGCGCTCCACCAGCGCGTAGCGAAGGTAGCCGGAGAGCGCGGTCACCATGTCGCGGGCGCGCTGGCGGTCCTCGTTGATCAGCGCGCGAATGGAGTTGAGCGTGTTGAAGAGGAAGTGCGGGTTGAGCTGGTACGCGAGCATCCGGAGCTGCGCGTCGCGCGCGGCGGCCACGGCGCGCAGTGCCTGCTCCCGCTGCTCGCGCACGGCGGTGCTGTACTGCAGCCCCAGGCGAATGAGGCTCAACCCGAACAGCGGAAAGCTGCTGATGAAGCCACCGTCCAGGATCCACTCGTCATGAAAGGAGAGCGATGACGGGCCACCGACGATGACCGGGTGGATGATGTCGGCATAGAAGTCCCGGTACACGTAGAACGCGGTGGTCCACAGCACCCCCGCCACGTACGACCCGGCAACGCTGATGGCGAGCGCGCGGCCAAAGGACGCTGGCCCCACGCCAAGCCGGTCGTACACGCGGCCGAGCAGCAGCGACGTCAGGAAGCCGATCAGGATGAACACCGGCGTCGTCGCGAGGACCGCCTGCCGCGGGTACATGCCCAGCCACACGATCGCCATGCCGAGGCCGAACAACAGGCAGCCGCCCGCGCTGATCACCAGGTAGCCGCTGGGACCGCGGGGCCGCGTACCGTCCGGTGCGGCCTCCAGGGAGTCCGCCGCACCGGCGCGAGGGGTGGACAATGGCGTCGTCGCTCCGTCGGTCAGGGTCATTTGCCGGGTCCGATCGCCCGCCGATCGCCCTTCAGCCGCCGCTCGATCAGGAGGTGGTGCGGATCGACACCGGCCGGGGCCGGCATCCGGGCCACCACCACGGTGATCGGCTGCTCTCCGGAGTGGATCCGATGCTTCCCGAGGTACAGCGGGGCGGTTGTGGCGCCCCGGGCTTCAGCCCCCGCTCCTGCCGGCAAAGGGGTTCAGCACTCGCGGATCATGAGAGGTGTATCGCCGGTGTCCGGGAGCGGGCAAGGTCGCGTGCGAGAGACGGCGGCGCGATGACGCAGCCGGCGGGCGGCGCAAATCGGCGACGAGCGGCTTGTTCCGGCGACGAGCGGCGGGCGCGGTCTCGCGCCGGGCGAGCCGCTCGTCGTCCACGACGACGGCGTGGCGTGGCGCGCGTACACGGGGCCGAGCAGCAGCGACAGCACGAAGCCGACCCTCGTTGAGCGATCACTGGTAAAGTGCCGTCCGGCGGCACGTCAGGCCGGTCGGCATGGGATCTGGCACGACCCACGATTCAGTTGTGAACGGGCGAAGGGCGGTGCGGACTGCTGCGCACCTTTTCGATTG
>DATABT010000481.1:0-12020 GCA_036259455.1 Longimicrobium sp.
CCCCTCCCGGGGGGTTGGGGTGGGGTCGCCCGCCCGTCGCGAGGAACGTGCGAAAGGCGGGCGGGGGAGAGGGCCCTCTACGCCCGCACCTCGCCACGCGCCCGCGCGAATGCTCGCGGCAGCACGCGGCGGACGAGGACGTTCGCCAGCTGCCGGCGATAGTCGGCGGAGGCGTGGATGTCGGCGGGGGGATCGATGTCGCGCCGGGCGGCGGCGTCGGCGGCGGCGCGGATGGCATCCTCCGCGGGCGCCTGGCCGATCAGCAGCGACGCGGCTTCGGCGGCAAGGACGGGGCGGTCGGCCAGGCTCAGGAACGCGAGGCGGGCGTCGGTGCATCGCCCGTCGTCATCCACCCGCACCGTGGCGGCGAGGCCGGCCAGCGCGTAGTCGCCGTGGCGGCGCGAGATCTCCTCGAACGCCCAGCCGGTGCGCGGCTCCATGGGCGGGATCTCCACCTCCACCAGCATCTCCTCCGCCGCCTCCAGCGCGGTGCCGAAGAGCCCGTTGAAGAAGTCGCCGACGGCGATGCTCCGCATCCCGTTGGGCCCGCGCAGATGGAAGCGCGCGTCCAGCGCCAGCATCACCGCGGGGATCTCCGCCGCCGGGTCCGCGTGGGCGATGGTTCCGCCGATGGTGCCGCGGTTGCGGATCTGCGCGTGCGCCACGTACGGCAGCGTCTCAGCCAGCAGCGGCGCGCGCACGGCGACGATGGGGCTGCGCTCCGCGGCGCGCTGCCGCACCATGGCACCCATGCGCAGCGTGCCGTCGGTTTCGGAGATGCCGTCCAGCCCGGGGATGCGGTTCAGGTCGATGAGCGCGGCGGGTGTGGCCAGGCGGAAGTTCATCGCCGGGACCAGGCTCTGGCCGCCGGCCAGGAGCTTGGCGTCGTAGCCGTGCTCCGCCAGCAGCGCCAGCGCCTGGTCCACCGAATCCGGCCGATGGTACTCGAACGAGGCCGGCTTCATTGCTCCGGGGGGGTAAAGCCGCGGCCGCGCACCAGCCGGCCCAGGATGCCCCGGTTCAGCAGCCGCACCCCCATCCAGCCCGCGATGGCAGCCGCGGCGAACCAGCCCGCCAGCACGTACCAGGGGGGCAGCGGAAGCGGGTGGGCCTCGGGATAGCGCCGGGCGGCCGACGCGGTGGTCAGCAGCAGCACGCCGACGGCCAGCGCCCAGCCGGCGGCGCCGGTCAGGATGAGGCCGATGAGTGTTCGCATCGGATATCTCGCGTCAGGATGGTTCCGCCCGGGTCTTCATTGCCCGCCACCCGCCGAGCCTGCCTTGAGGCGCGACTCCAGCTCCTTGTTGAGCGCGTCGAGGCCCTGCCTGGTCAGCATCTTCGCCACCTGATCCAGCAGCCGCTGCCCCACGCCGGCCACCTTGCCGCCGATGGAGAGGTCCGCGTGATAGCGCATCCGCGTGCCGCCCTCCACCTCGTCCAGGTTCACCGTCGCGTTGCCGCGCGTAAAGCCCAGCGCGCCCTTGCTGTCCACCTGCATGGTGTAGCTCTCCGGCGGCACGCGGTCCTTGAGCGCCACGTTCAGCGACCACTCCGCCGCCGTGACCGGCCCCACGCCGATGCGGATGACGCCCTCGTACGTGCCGTCGCCGGTCAGGTGCAGCTTGCGCGCGCCGGGCATGGCCTTGGCCAGCACCTCGGGGTCCTGCAGCAGGTCCCACACGGTCTGGCGCGGGCCGGGGAAGGTGTGCTCGCCGTCGACGATCATGGTGGGGGAGTGCGAGAGTGCGAGAGTGCGAGAGTGCGTTAGTGCGTTAGTGCGGGCGTTCTTCGCGGGGCTTGTGGCCGTTCCAGCCGCGGGCTTCAGCGCGTGGTGGTGGCGGTCGCGCCTCCCCAGCCCGTTCGACGCCGGCGGGTCGAACTGTCGATCCGGCGCCAACGCCTCCACCCCGGCGGCGCGCTCCTTCAATCCGCCGCCATCGCCTCGACCGGCCGCGCCGCGTCCGCCGGGCCGGCGTCGCGCAGCAGCTCCCACAGACGGTTGGGGCTCAGCGGGATCTCGCGGATCTCCAGCGCCAGGTGCGGCAGCGCGTCTTCCACGGCCTGCGCGAAAGCGGCGCCCGTCGGGATGCAGCCTGCTTCGCCCACACCCTTGAGGCCCAGCGGGTTCAGCGGCGCGGCGGTCTCGCGGTGCGCCATCTCCACGCGCGGCACGTCCATCGCCGTCGGCAGCAGGTAGTCCATGAAGCTGGCGTTCTGCAGCTGCCCGCCCTCGTCATACACCAGCTGCTCGAAGAACGCGTTGCCGATGCCGTGCGCCACGCCCCCCTGCACCTGCCCGGCGACGATGGTCGGGTTGATCAGCTTGCCGCAATCGTGCACCACGATGTAGCGCAGGAACTTCACCATCGCCGTCTCCGGATCCACCTCCACCACCACCGCGTGCACGCCGCTGGCCGTGCTGCCGTGGTCGGGCCCGAAGTACGCCGTCGCCTCCAGCCCCGGCTCCGTCCCCGGCACCACGGCGCCGCGCAGCGGGTTGGCGTGGCCCGCCAGCTCGCCGAAGCCCATCATCCGCGCCGGGTCGTCGCGCACGCGGACGGCGCCGCTCGCCAGCTCCACCTCGTCCGGCGACGCGCCCAGCACGCGCGCGCCCGTCTCGATCACCTTCTTGCGCACCGCGAGCGCCGCCTCGTGGCACGCGCTCCCCGCGACCACGGCGCCGCGGCTGGCGAACGTCCCCGTCCCCCAGCCGAACTCGCGGGTGTCGCCGGTGACCACGTGCACCTGGTCCACGTCGACATCCAGCACCTCCGCCACGATCTGGGCGAAGGCAGTGTAGTGCCCCTGCCCCTGCGTTCCCAGCCCCGTCGCCACGCGCACCTGGCCGCTGGGCTCGATGGTCACGCGCGCGCCCTCGTACGGCCCGATCCCCGTCCCCTCCACGTAGCTTACGACGCCCAGGCCGATGAACCGGCCCTCCGCGCGCGCCCGCGCCTGCTCCGCACGGAACTCGTCGTGCCGCACGATGTCCAGCGCGGCCTCCAGCGCCGGCGCGTAGTTGCCGCTGTCGTAGTAGAGGGGCGCGAAGTCCTGGAACAGGATCTGGAAGGTGTGCGGAAAGACGTCCGACCTCAGGTAGTTGCGCCGCCGGATCTCGTCCGCCGTGAGCCCCAGCTGCCGCGCGCCGATGTCCAGCAGCCGCTCCATCACGAACACGCCGTGCTGCCGCCCCGCGCCGCGCACCGGCGTGACCGTGGTCCGGTTGGTGAAGACCGCGCGGAACTCGCTGTGGTACGCCGGCACGTCGTACGGGCCCAGCAGCGTGCACTGGCTGTTGATGGGCACCGTCAGCCCGTACGGGTCGTACGCGCCCGTGTCGTGAAAGAAGAAGTCGCGAATGCCCAGGATTCTTCCGTCCGCCGCGAAGGCGATCTCGGCGTCGTGGATCTGCGAGCGCTCCTGCGTGGTGGCGAAGAAGTTCTCCTGCCGGTCCTCCGCCCACTTCACCGGCCGTCCCAGCCGCATGGCGACCCAGGGGACGAGCACCTCCTCCGGGTAGAACATCATGATCTTGGGCCCGAACCCGCCGCCCACGAACGGCGCCACCACGCGCACCCGGCTCTCCAGCAGCCCCAGCATGCGCGCCAGCCCGTTGCGGATGGGGATGGGCGCCTGCGTGGTGTCCCAGATGGTCAGCTCCTCGGCGCGCGGGTCCCAGCGGGCGGCCACGCACCGGTTCTCCATGGCCGCCGCCGCGCCGCGGTCGTAGTGAAAGCGGCGGTTGATGACGAGGTGCGCATCCTGCTTCGCCGCCTCGTAGTCGCCGTGCCGCTGGACGACGTGCGCGGCCAGGTTGGTGCCCAGCTGCGGATGGAGGACGGGCGCGTCGTCCGCCAGCGCCGCCTCCAGGTCCACGACGGCGTCCAGCGGCTCGTACTCGACGAAGACGTCCGAGAGCGCGTCCTCGGCCAGGTAGCGGCTCTCGGCGATGACCATCACCACCGGCTCGCCCACGTGGCGCACGCGGTCCTTTGCCAGCGGCACCTGCGACGCCTGGTTGAAGACGATGCCCTCGATGGGCGGCGGCGGCACGAGGAGCGGCCCGGGCTGCCAGTAGTCCCCCAGGTCCTCCGCGGTAATGACGGCCACCACGCCCTCGCGCGCCAGCGCCGCGGACACGTCGATGCCGCGGATGAGCGCGTGCGCGTGGTCGCTGCGCACGAACGCCGCGTGCAGCATCCCCGGCAGCTGCACGTCGTCCACGAACAGCGCCTGCCCGGTGAGCAGCCTGCGGTCCTCGTTCCTGACGGGCGACGTGCCGACGTACGTTCTGCTCAAAGAAGTGCGTGCGTGAGTGCGTGAGTGCGTCGAACCGGGTCGTGGCGATTGAAATCGCGGCAATGGAAACGTGACGTCCGCGCCCGGACGGGTCCGTCGCGTGCCGTTCCGTTCGCGCGAAGCGCCCATGGGGTTGAAGCCCCGCCTGGCGAGCTCCGCGAGCCCGGGACGGGGCTTATGGCCGTTCTAGCCCCGGGCTTCAACCCGGGGTGTCAGGGGCCACGCACCCCCTCGGTCTTCAGCTCCCGAGCACCTGCTCCGCCGGCGAGACAGCATCGCCGCCGCGCATCCGCTCGGCGGCCAGGCGCACGGATTCCACGATGTTCTGGTAGCCGGTGCAGCGGCACAGGTTGCCGGAGAGCGCCTCGCGAATCGTGGGCTCGTCGGGGTCGGGGTTCTCGCGGAGGAACGGGATCATCGACATCAGCATTCCCGGCGTGCAGAAGCCGCACTGGAGCCCGTGAGAGTCGCGAAACGCCGCCTGGAGCGGATGCAGCTCGCCGCTGATATCCAGCCCTTCAACCGTCACCACCTCCGCCCCGTCCGCCTGCACGGCAAAGACCAGGCACGAGCGCACCGCCTCGCCGTCCATCAGAACCGTGCACGCACCGCAGACGCCGTGCTCGCACCCCACGTGCGTGCCCGTGAGGCCCAGCTCCTGGCGAAGAAAGTCGCTCAGCAGCAGGCGCGGCTCAACCGCGCGCCGGTGCGGGGCGCCGTTTACGGAAAGGGAAACGTCCAAGGGCTGCGCCAAGGGTGCCGCTCCCGGATCTGGAAGGATCGAGTCCCCGGACGGCGCCGCGGTGAGGCGGGTGCGGCGCCGCTCGTGGGGAGATGAGGCTGCAAACAAACAGATAGGCTGCGCGCGCCGGGCTCGCAAGTGGCGCCGCGGACGCGGCTCGCCGCCGGGGCGCGGAGCGCCGATGCGATGGATTGCGTACGGCCGGGCGCCAGACGCATCCTGCACGTTCCTGCCGGTCTCTCCCTTCCGGTCCATCCCCACCATCTACGGTCCGCATCATGAGACGGACGCCATCCGCCGCCGGGACGGGGCTGCCGCCGCGCGGCTGGTGACCGGCGGGACCCGCGCGTACTACGGACGCATGCGCGACATGGCCGTCTCGGCGCCCCAGGAACGGGTGCGCGCGGGCCCGCTCATCGACCGCATCACCATCCTGACGTACCGCCACCGCCGAAGGAACGCGCACGAGGGCGGAGAATGCGCATCCTCCGCCCTCGCCGTTACTTCGGACGTCGTGCGGCCTAGCGAGTGGCGCGGGTGCTCGGCGTCATCTCGCGGATGTACACCATCCCGTCCAGCACCCGGGTCCAGTCCCCGCGCATCCACCCGTATCCGAACGGCATGGCGTACACGTCCTTCAGCCAGTCGCCGCCGGGGCCGGGGGACCGCAGGTCGATGAAGGCGTACGGCATGCCCGTGCCGTCCAGGTGAGACTCCAGCGACCCGTCCATCATCCGCGTGACCGGGTTCACACTGGCGCCCCGCCCGAACGTTCCGCGCGCGGCCGTGAACCCGACGGCGTACATCTGCGTTCCCAGCGCGCGATGCACCGTCTCGCCCATGGGCACCCACCCGTTGGCCGCGCCCGGCGTGCCGGTGGGCGAGCGCAGGCCGTCCATGGCGCGGGCAATGTGCAGGCTGGCGGCCCAGACGATGATCTTGCGGCCGCGGTAGTGCTCGTTGGCCAGCCACACCAGGTTTTCCGCCATCTGGTTCTCGCGGGCGATGGCGCCCTCCAGCGTGGCCGGCTCGGGGAACGGCGGCTCGGCCCAGATCACCCGCGCGTACCGGGCGGTGCTCCTGAGCACCTGCGCCCACCACCGCGCCCGCCGCCCGCCCGCCGCGGCGGCGTCCGCGCGCAACGCCTCCAGCAGGCGCAGCGCGTTCTCCTGCGCGGCGGCCTCGGGCTTGGTGACCCAGTGCGCGCCGGTGGACACGCCCCGCAGCGTGGTGAGGGCGGCCGCCCAGCCGGGGTCGTTCACCACGGGCGATCCGATGTCGCGGGCAAAGCGCGTCATGTGCACGTTCAGCGAGTCGTGCGGCCCCTGCGTGGTCAGCTGCATGTCGAAGCCCGCCATCTCCAGCGGGCGCGACGCGCGGGCGCGGGTGCCCACGTAGTCCAGCGTGGGGAGCACCTGCTCGCTGTTGGTCCACACGCCAAAGATGCCGCGCCGGCTGGCCTCGATCACGTCCTCGCCGGCCTGGATCTGCGCCCACACGCGCTCCACGTCGTGCATTCCGCTCTCCCACGCCAGCACGTCGAAGCCCATCTCCTGGTGCAGAAAGGCGATCAGGCGCGCCTTTGCCAGAAAGGTGGCGCCGTCGCCGTGCGACTGCTCGCCCAGCATGACCACGCGCGCGTCGCCGATGGCCTGCCGCAGCGGCCGCAAATCACGGAAGTCGCGGTCGGAGGGGGAGATGGAGGAGAGCGGATGCGCGTTCTGCTCCAGCCACTGAGCGGGGGTATCAGGCACGGTGCGCGATCCGGAGGGTGAGTCGCACGCGACCAGCACGATGCAGGCGGCCAGCAGCCGGCGGGGGACGATGGGCATCGATTCCATTCCTCCGGTGGGGTGGAAGCACGGGTCCGCCAAGAACGCGCGCTTCCCGCCCGGCGTGACGCCCGGCGCGCCCGACCGGTGCCGCTTGCACCCCGGAGGAGCGGACGCTACGCGCCGCGGTCGCGCGAACGGCGCCCGCGGTGCATCTTGTCCGGCGCGCGCGGGCCGGCGGTCCGGCCCGCATTCGTCTTCCGGACCCCAAGTGGCTGATGAACGACATCAAGGCCGTGCTGTTCGACGCCGGCAACACGCTGATCTGGCTGGACCATCCGTACATCGTGGAGGCGCTGCGCGGGCATGGCGTGGAGACCACGATGGAGGGGCTGATGGCGGCGGAGTACGACGCCAAGCTGCTCTTCGACGAGCTGTCCCGCGAGCGCGAGCTTGACGAGCGCGCGCGCGGCAGGATGTTCTTCGCCGAGATCTTTCGCCGCGTGGGCGTGCCGGAGGCCGAGTTCCCCGTGCTGGCGCAGCGCCTGTTCACGCGACACGCGCAAAAGAACCTGTGGGGCAACGTCCGCGAGCGCACGGTTGAGACGCTGGAGGAGCTGCGCCGCCGCGGCTACCGGCTGGGCGTCGTCAGCAACGCCGACGGGCGCGCGGAGCAGGCGCTGGACGCCGTCGGGCTGCGCGAGCACTTCGAACTGGTGGTGGATTCGGGGCTCGTGGGCATCGACAAGCCGGATCCGCGCATCTTTCATCACGCGCTGGAGCGAATGGGCGGCATCGAGCCCCGCGAGGCCGTCTACGTGGGCGACATCTACGAGATCGACGTGCAGGGCGCCCGCGCCGCGGGAATGCGCCCCATCCTCATCGACCCGCTGTGGAAGTGGGATGACCGCGACTGCGAGCGCATCCGCGGCATCCACGACCTTCTGGACGTGCTCCCCGCACGCACGTGATGCCGCGCCGCGCACTGTCATTTCGAGGAAGGCGCCCGCGCGATCCCTCCGTTCGCACGGAGCCACGGCGCCGACCGAGAAATCTACCCGCCCGTGCGGGTGCTCCGGGTGCAGCCGGACCTCGCCCGTTCGTTCCTGTTCCCGCACGCACGTGATGGCGCGCCCCGGATTGTCGTTTCGAGGAAGGCGCCCGCGCGATCCCTCCGTTCGCACGGAGCCACGGCGCCGACCGAGAAATCTACTCGCCCGTGCGGGTGACCCGGGCGCGGCTGGACCTCGCCCGCTCGTTCGCGCGCCGCGCGAGGAACGCGCATGACGACGCGCGGCTGGTGGGACGGGTACTTCGACGAGGCGTTCGTCGACATCTACCGCGACTTCCTCACCCCGGCCCGGACGGAGCGCGAGGTGCAGGGGCTGCGCGAGATGGTGCCGCTGCCGACCGACGCGGAGGTGCTGGACCTGGCCTGCGGATGGGGCCGCCATTCCGTGGAGCTGGCCCGCGCCGGCTTTCGCGTCACCGGCCTGGACTGGAGCGACACGCTGCTGGCGCGGGCCAGGAAGCGCGCCGCGGCCGCGGGCGTCGCGGTGGATTTCGTGCGCGGCGACATGCGCGAGGTCCCGTGGACGGGGCGCTTCGACGCCGTGCTCTCGCTGTATTCGTCGCTCGGCTACTTCCTTTCGGATGACGAGGACCTGCGCGTGCTGCGCGGCGCCCGCGACGCGCTGAAGCCCGGCGGCGTGTTCGTGATGGAGACGATGCACCGCGACCACATCGTCGGGGGCTTCGCCGAGCGCGACTGGTGGGAGACGGACGGCGGCGCGACCGTGTGGGTGGAGCGCGAGTTCGACGCCGTGGAGGGCGTGAGCCGCGAGTGGACGCGCTGGAGCAAGGGTGAAAAGCGTGGCGAAAAGTACCACGAGCTGCGCATCCGCACCGCCACGGAGTGGGACCGCCTGCTGCGCGAAGCGGGCTTCGTCCCCATCGACTGGTGGGGCGACTGGGATCTCGCGCCGTTCATCCACAGCAGCGAGGATCTGATCGTGGTCTGCGAGCGCCGGGATGGGTGAACGGGTGAGGGGGTGAGATCCGTCGCCGGACGGGTCGAGCCGGGCGGGTGAACCCGCGGCTCGAAATGCCACAAGCCCCGTCTTGCTCGTTCCTCGCAAACGGGGCTTCACCCGCTTGCATGGGCCATGCTCGCGCGCCGAGGCCGTTCATCGCGGAGCCGCGCATCACATCCTCGTTCGTTTCTGTCCCCTGTAACCCGTCCCCTCTCCCCTCCGGCCAGCCGTTTGCGATGGCGCCCGGTTCATGCGCCCATCGCTTCTCATCTACAACCCCGCGGCAGGCCAGCGCTGGCGGCGGCCCGCGCCGGAGCGCGTCGTCCAGGAGCTTGCGCGGAACGGCTGGCGCGCGGAACTGCACGTCACGCGCGGGCAGGACCACGCGACGGAACTGGTGCGCACGCACCTCTGCGCCGAACACGAAGCCGTCTGGTCGTGCGGCGGCGACGGCACGCTGGGGCAGGCGGCGACGGCGCTGGTGGATTCGCCCGTGCCGCTGGGCATCATCCCCACGGGCACCGTCAACGTGATCGCGCGGGAGTGCGGGCTGCCGTCCAATCCCTGGCGCGCGATCGCGTCGGCGAGCCGTGCGCCGCGGCGATGCACGTTCCGCACGTGGCGCATGGGCGAGCGCGCGGTGCTGCTGGGCGTGGGGGTCGGCTTCGACGCGCGGGCGATGGGCCGCGTGGGCGCGGGAACGAAGGAGACGCTGGGGCTGCTGGGGATCGGCGCGCGGGGCGTGTGGGAGTGGGCGCGCTACGACTTTCCTTCGCTCCGCGTCACGGGGCAGGACGAGCGGGGGCGCGATGTCGACGTGGATGCTACGCAGGTGCTGGCCACGGTGCCGCGATACTTCGCCGGCTCGCACATCCTGGTGCCGGATGCCGATCCGGCGGACCTGCTCATCGACGTCGTGCTCTTTCACGGCGCGTCCAGGGCGCGGCTCGCGGCGTTCTGGGTGGGCGTGGAACTGCCCGGCCCCGCGCAACTCCGCGTGCCGGGCGTGGAAACCATGCGGATGCGCCGCTTCTCCGTCATCGCCGCGAACGGGCGCGAGGAGGCCGCGCACGTCAACGGCGACGTGGTGGATTGCACGCCGCTCGACGTGACCCCGTGGGGCACGGTACAGATCCTCGCGCGGGACCGCCGTTGAAGGCGAAGCCCCGTCGGGCGAGCGGTAGCGAGCCGGGGCGGGGCTTCTGGCCGTTCGAGCCCGCGGCTTCAGCCGCCCGATCGTCCATCCATTCGTCCCAGCGCGCTGGCGCATCGCCCCGCGCCGATGCACTATGTCCGGTGCTAAAAATTTCGCCTGCCCCCGATCCACATCCACCGAACCACCAAAGACCACGCCCATGACCCTGGCCCGCCTGAGCCGCGCCATCCCCGCCGCCGCGCTGCTGCTGAGCGCGATGGTGCCATCCGCCGCATGCGCGCAATCCGCGGACGGCGTGACGGCGTTCGAGAACGTGACCGTCATCCCCATGGATTCCGAGCGCGCGCTCCCCGGCCACACCGTGCTGGTGCAGGGTGACCGTATCGTGGCCGTGGGGCCCAGCGCGTCCGTGGCGGTGCCGGGCGGCGCGCGGCGGGTGGACGGGCGCGGCAAGTGGCTGGTGCCCGGCCTCGCGGAGATGCACGGCCACGTGCCCCCGCCCAGCGCGCCGGCCCAGCAGACGGAAGACGTGCTCTTTCTCTACCTGGCCAACGGCATCACCACGGTGCGGGGGATGCTGGGCGCGCCGGGGCAGCTGGAACTGCGCCGCCGCACGAACACGGGCGAGCTGCTGGGGCCCACGCTGTACCTGGCCGGGCCCAGTCTGAACGGCAACTCCGTCAACAGCCCGGACGACGCCGTGCGGATGGTGCGCGAGCAGCGCGCGCAGGGGTGGGACCTGCTCAAGATCCACCCCGGCCTCACGCGGCCCGAGTACGACGCGATGGCGCGCACCGCGGCGCAGGAGGGGCTGCGCTTCGGCGGGCACGTGCCCGGGGACGTGGGGCTGATGCACGCGCTGCGGATGGGGCAGGAGACGTTCGACCACGTGGATGGCTACGTGGAGTACGCCGGCGGCGGCGAGGGGCCCATCGATCCCGCGAAGCTGGATTCCGCCGTGCGGATCACGCGCGAGGCGGGCGCGTGGGTGGTGCCCACGATGGCGCTGTGGGAGGTGCTGTACACCACGCTGCCGCTGGATTCGCTGATGGCGTATCCCGAGCTCCGCTACGTCTCCGCGCAGGGCGTGCAGAGCTGGGTGAACGCGTACAACCAGCGCCGCGGCGCGCCGCAGTTCAACGTGGAGACGGCGCGGCGGGTCATCGAGGCGCGGCAGCGGGTGCTGGCGGCGCTGCACCGCGGCGGCGCGGGAATCCTGATGGGGACGGACGCGCCGCAGCAGTTCAGCGTCCCGGGCTTTTCCCTGCACCGCGAGTTCCCCCGCATGCGTGCCGCGGGGATGTCGCCGTACGAGATCCTGGTCACCGGCACCCGCAACGTGGGAGAGTACTTTCAGCGCAACGATGCCTTCGGCACCATCGCCGTGGGCCGCCGCGCCGACCTGCTGCTGCTGGACGCCGATCCGCTGGCCGACGTGGCCAACCTGCAGCGCATCGCGGGCGTGATGGTGCGCGGCCGCTGGGTCCCCGCGGACGAGATCCGCACGCGGCTGGAGGCCATCGCCGCCCGCAACCCGCGGTAGCCGGGGCTCGCGCCGGAGCGGCTGGAGCCGCCGCGCCGCCGCAACGACCGCGGAAAGCCCCGCAAACCCCGCGGGGCTTCAACCGCGCGAACGTCGCCACCGTGCGCCCGGGGCGGCGTTCTGCGCGAGCGGTCCGCGCAGGCGGACATGTCGTTTCATTGCCGCGATCACAATCGCCGGGGGCTGGGGGGCGGTGACGCGGCGGAGAGCCACGTTCGCGACGGGCGGATGAATTCGCGGCTGGAAAAGCGAAAAGCCCCGCAAACCCCGCGGGGCTTCAACGGCAGGGCACTTCAATCGCCGGAGCCAAAGGGCCGCGATCCGCGAATTTCTCAGCATCGCCGCCCCGCGTCCGCCGCGCTTCGTCCCACCTCCGCACGCCTCGTCCCGGCAGCGCGAAGCCCGCCCCGCGCGCGTTCCGCCAATCCGGCTGGGGCGATATCGTCCCGCCACGCACCTCTCACCCGCCGGCGCG
>DATABT010000482.1:0-4571 GCA_036259455.1 Longimicrobium sp.
GTGGTGTGGCGGAACAGGTCCAGCATCGACACCTCGCGGCGGAAGGCAGCCAGCACGCGGGCGTGCACCCGGGCCAGCAGCAGCGAGTGGCCGCCGATCTCGAAGAAGTTGTCGTCCACCCCCACCTGCTCCACCCCCAGCACCTCGCGCCAGAACCCGGCGACGCGCTGCTCCGCCGGCGTGCGCGGGGGGACGAAGCGGGCGGCGTCGCGCTTCGGAGCCTCGGGCGCGGGGAGAGCGCGGCGGTCCACCTTGCCGCTGGGCGAAAGCGGGAGCGCGTCCATGACCGTCCAGGCGGAGGGGAGCATGTGGTCCGGCAGGCGGCGCGAAAGAAAGCGGCGCAGCTCGTCCGGCGCGGGGGCGGCGGTGCCGTCGGGGACCACGTACGCCACGATGCGCGCGTCGCCCGGCGTGTCCTCGCGCACGGTCGCGACGGCGTCGCGCACGGCGGGGTGGTCGGCCAGCGCGGCCTCGATCTCCCCCAGTTCGATGCGGAAGCCGCGCACCTTTACCTGGTGGTCCATGCGGCCCAGGTACTCCAGCACCCCCTCCGCCGTCCACCGGGCCAGGTCGCCGGTGCGGTACATCCGCGCTCCCCCCGTGGCGGAGAACGGATCGGGGACGAACTTCTCCGCGGTGAGCGCGGGGCGATCGAGGTAGCCGCGCCCTACCTGCACGCCGGCGATTTGCAGCTCGCCCGGCACGCCGATGGGCGTGGGATTACCGTGCGCGTCCAGCACGTACATCCGCGTGTTCGAGACGGGGCGGCCGATGGGGATGCACCGCCGCTCGTCGCCACGGGCGCAGGGCCAGTACGTCACGTCCACGGCGGCTTCGGTGGGACCGTAGAGGTTGTGGAGCCCGGCGGATGACGGCATCCGCGCGTGGAAGCGCTCCACCAGCTCCGCCCCCAGCGCCTCGCCGGAGCAGACGACACGGCGGACGGACGTGCAGCGCTCCTCCAGCGCCGGCTGCTCCAGGAACGCCTGCAGCATCGACGGGACGAAGTGGAGCGTGGTGATGCGCTCGCGGCGGATGAGCTCGGCCAGGTACGCCGGGTCGCGGTGCCCCTCCGGGCGCGCGAGGACCAGGCGGGCGCCCGTCATCAGCGGCCACAGGAACTCCCAGACGGAGACGTCGAAGGAGAACGGCGTCTTCTGCAGCACGGCATCCCTCGCATCCAGCCCGTATTCCGCCTGCATCCACGCCAGCCGGTTGGCGATGGCGCGGTGCGTGTTCATTGCCCCTTTCGGCCGGCCGGTGGAGCCGGAGGTGTAGATGACGTAGGCCAGGCCATGCGGCGAGGGAATAGGGAATAGGGAATAGGGAATAGCCTGCGGTTCGGCGTCATCCTCCGGCGTGTCGAGGCGGAGGACGGTGCCGGTGAAGCCGTCCGCGAGACGCGCCAGGCGGTCCTGGGTGAGGAGGACGGGGACGCGCGAATCGGCCAGCATGTACGCCAGCCGCTCGCGCGGGTAGCCGGGATCCATCGGCACGTACGCGCCGCCGGCCTTGAGGACGGCCAGGATGGCGACGACCATCTCCGGCGCGCGCTCCAGCATCAGTCCCACGCGCACCTCGGGGCCCACGCCCAGACGGCGCAGGCGGTTCGCCAGGCGATTGGCGCGCGCGTCCAGCTCGGCGTACGCCAGCGACTCGTCATCCAGCGACACGGCGACGGCGTCCGGCGTGCGCGCGGCCTGCGCCGCGATGGTCTCGTGGACGGGCGCGTACTCGTAGTCCGCATCCGTCGCGTTCCAGGCGCGCAGCACCGTCTCGCGCTCGGCGGCATCCATCCGCGGCAGGCGCGAGAGGGGGAGCGAGGGATCGGCCGTCGCGGCGTCGAGCAGGACGGCGAGGTGCGCGATCATCCGCTCCATCGTCGCCGCGTCGAAGAGGTCGGTGGCGTACTGGAGCATGCCTTCCAGCCCGTCCGCCTCTTCCAGCGCCAGCCACAGGTCCTGCGCGGCGCTGGCGTGCGTGGATCCCAGCCGCTCCATCGTCAGCCCCGGCAGCGCGAGCGGCGCCCCGAAGGCATTCTGCAGCGTGAACATCGCCTGGTAGACGGGCGAGTGGCTGAGCGCGCGCGGCACGTTCAGCGTCTCCACCAGCCGCTCGAAGGGCACGTCCTGGTGCGCCAGGGCCCCGACCGTCGCCTCCTTGACGCGCGCCAGCAGCTCGCGGAAAGACGGGTCGCCGCGCAGGTCCACGCGCACCGGGAGCGTGTTGATGAAGAAGCCGATCAGCGGCTCCGTCTCCTCGCGGTTGCGTCCCGCGACGGCGGTGGCGAGCACGACGTCGTCCTGCCGCGCGTATCCACCCAGCAGCGCAGCCCATCCCGCCATCAGCGCCATGAAGAGCGTTGAACCCTCCGCCCGCGCCGTCTCCGCCTGCCGCTCGCGGAGGCCGCGCGGGTAGTTGACGGGGTGCGCCGCGCCGGCCGTCCCCTGCACCGCCGGGCGCGGACGGTCCGTCGGCAGCTCCAGCAGCGCGGGCGCTCCGTTCAGCGTCTGCCGCCAGTACGCCAGCTGCCCCTCCAGCGCGGGGCCGGCCAGGTGGCCGCGCTGCCACGCCGCGAAGTCCGCGTACTGGATGCCCAGCGGCGGCAGCGGCGACGGCTCGCCGCGGCTGAACGCGCCGTACAGCGCCTCCAGCTCCCGGTAGAGCAGGCCCAGGCTCCACCCGTCCGTCACCAGGTGGTGCAGGGTGACGAAGAGGATGTGGTCGGCCGGCGCGATGCGGACCAGGGTGGCGAAGAAGAGGGGACCCGCCTCCAGGTCCATGCGCCGCGCCGCCTCGGACTGCATTCGCCGCCGCGCCTCATCCACCGGATCGGCACTGATCGCATTCTCCACGCGGAGCACGGACGGCGGCGCGGGGAGAACGACCTGCACCGGCTCGCCGTCGCGCGTCTGGAAGACCGTGCGCAGCACCTGGTGGCGGCGCACGATCTCCGCGAAGGCGCGGTCCAGCGCGGCCACGTCCACGGCGCCGCGAAGGCGCAGCGTCTGGGGGATGACGAACGCGGTGCTCTCCGGCTCCATGCGCTGCAGGAACCAGAGCCGCTGCTGCGCGGGGCTCAGCGGCGCGGGCCCGTCATCGCCGCGCGGGCGGATGACGTCCGCCACGGGGGCCACGGTCAGCCCGCCGCGCTTGAGCCGCTCCAGCAGCGCCTGCTTGGCCGGGGAGAGCGCGCCGCGGCGCTCGGTGATCTCGTCGATGGACATCAACCACTTTCTCCAGAGACGGGCTGTTCTCGACCCCGCCGAATCCGGCGCTGCCCCCAGAGAACCCGGCCGATGATCTCCTGAGGGAGGCGCCTGGCGGAGCGTTGCCGGTGCACCTCGTCCGCGCGCCGACCGAAGGATCTGCTCGCCCGAGATGGACGGCCGCGGCCGGACACGAACGTTGCCCGGCGAGTCCCGGTCGTGGAGGCGGCGGTCGTGCACGGGACGGGAGATCCTTCGGTCGGCGCCGGAGTGCCGTGCGCGCGCAGGTGTCCCGCGGCGCCTCCCTCAGGAAACCATGGGCGCGTAAGGCGCGGGCCGAGCCGGAGGCGCATGCGCTCAATCACCGGCCAGCTCCATCGCCTGCTCGTCGCTCATCGCTTCCACGGCGGCGAGCAGGCGGTCTTCCACCACCTGCGCCAGCAGCGCGACGGTGGGGGCGCGGAAGATGGCGTCCACCGGCACCTCCACGCCGAACATCCGCCGCAGCCGCCCGATCACCCGCGTGCCCAGCAGCGAGTGGCCGCCCAGTTCGAAGAAGTCGTCCTCCGCGCCCACCTGCTCCACGCCGAGCAGCTCGCGCCACACGCCCGCGACGGCTTCTTCCAGTTCGCCCTGCGGCTCCACGAACGCGGTGCGCAGCGATGGGCGCGCGTGCCCGGACCCGGACGCGGCGGTCTCGGCCGATGGGGATTCGATGGATTCGGACGATGCGCCGCGGACCCAGCGGTCCAGGCGCGCGTGCAGGTCACCCGTGCTGACGGCGATGCGGGGGATGCGGGGCAGCGCGAGGATGCGGCGCAGCGCTTCGATTCCCTCCTCCGCCGTGAGCGCGAAGGGGCCGGGCTCGCCCTCGCCCGTGTGCCAGCCGTCCCAATTGACAGCGACCCACGACAGCCCGCCGACGAAGCCGTCCAGCGCGGCGTTCCCGGCGGCGTACGCGGCGAAGCGAAGGCCGCCCAGGATGGAGGAGAGGGAGGAGAAGGCGATGGCGGCGGCGGGCGGGTCGTCCGCCAGCACGCGGTCCAGCACGCGGATGCCGTCCAGCTTGGGGCGCAGGTGCGCGCGCAGCTCGGCGGAATCGGTGTCCGCGAGGGAGCGGACGGCCTCCAGCGGCGCAGCGGCCGCGTGGATCACGCCGTCGATGCGCCCCCATCGCGCGCGGACGTCGGCGACCACGCGGCGCATTGCCTCCTCGTCCGCCACGTCCGCCGCGGCGACGATGGCCTCGCCCCCCGCCGCCTCCACCGCGCGCACGGCGGCGATGCGCGCCCCGTCCGCCGACGCGGGATCGGCCGCCTCCCACCCGTCGCGCGGGGGGAGGGGCGTGCGCGCGACCAGCAC
>DATABT010000483.1:0-2235 GCA_036259455.1 Longimicrobium sp.
GGCGCGGAAGCCGCGGTCGTTCTCCAGGTCGCGGTCCAGCCCGCGCTCGAAGTCACGCCCGTAGCGGTTCATGCCGCCGGATCCGTACCCGCCGCCGCCGTACCCGCCCGCCCCGTGGAGGTGTTCCCTCTCGAACGCCTCATGGCGAGGCGCCATGCCGTAGGGGCCCTGGTCGTCGCGGTAGCCGCGCATGCCGCTGTCGCCGCGCATGCCGAACTCGCGGTCGTAGTTGCCGGCCCAGCTGGTGCCGCCGCGCATGGCGCCGCCGCCCATGTGCATGCGGTCGTCGTCGCGGTCAAGGCGGTCTTCCACGTAGTCCCAGCCGCGGCGGATGGCGTTCTGCGTCCGGTCCAGGAAGTTGCCGCCGCGGTCCATGCCCCGGTCGCTCCAGTCTCGGTCGCGGTCCAGCCCGCCGGCCATGTAGCCGCGGTCCGGGTTGCCGCCGCCCCGGTCGTGCCCCCGGTCGCGGTCGCCGCCCGGGTTCCAGCCGCGGCCGCGGTCCATCCCCGTCCCGCCGCGGTTCATGGACATGCCGCCCGCGCGCCAGCCGGCCTCGGCCGGGCGGATGTCGCGGTCGTAGCGGCCGTGGCCCTCGCCCAGGTGCCAGTCGCGCTCGGTGCGGTTGGCGGCGTCGGCCGTCCACGCGCCGTCGCTCCACGAGTTGGCCCACAGCCCTTCGCGCTCGCGGCCGCGGTTGCCCAGCGGCCGGTTCATTCCCCGGTAGTCGCCGCCCGCGTCCATGCTGGAGCGATTTTCGTAGTCGCGGCGCAGGTGGTCGTCGTCCATGCCGCGCCAGCCGCGGTCGTCGTTGCGATCGAACAGCGCCATCCGGACCTCCTCGTGTTCGGGTTGCGTCGCCCGCACCGGGTGCGGGGTGATTCCGGATCAGGGGCCGGATGGGGGTGCAATCTCCGTTCCAGCAACGGGTTGCGCAAACGGATGAAAAGCGGCCCCGCGCCTTGATCCATCCGCCCCCCGCCGCTACGTTGCGCCCCCTCCGCCGGAGCCCGTTCCCGCGGATGCGAACCCTGCCGAAACCCGCCCGCTCCGGCGGATGACGATGGCCGATTCGATGACGACGAGCGACGATTCCGTGTTCCAGGTGCTGCGCGCCCAGAGCGCCCTGCGCGGCCTGGGCGACGACGAGGTGCGGATGCTGGCGGGCGCGGCGGAGGAGCGCCGGTGCCCCGCCGGCAGCTACCTGTTCCGCGAGAACCAGCCGCGGCGGGCGTTCGGCGTGCTGGTGCGCGGGCGCGTGCAGATCATCAAGGGCGGGCGCACCCACGTTCTCCACGTCCTGGGTGCGGGCGAGAGTTACGGCGAAGGGAGCGTTCTGGACGACTATCCGCACAACACCAGCGGGCTGGTGACGGAGGACGCGGAGCTGGTGGAGATTCCCCGCGTGCGCATCGCGGAGCTGGCGCAGGCGGAGCCGCGGCTGTACGGCAAGCTGGTGATGGCGGCCGCGCAGGTCATCTCTTCGCGCCTGCGCATCGCCAACGCGCTGCTGTCGGGGCGCGGCTCGGGGTACCTTTCCGGCGAAACACGGGTGGAGCACGACCTGCTGGGTGAGCGCGAACTCTCCGTCGACCTCTACTACGGCGTGCAGACGCTGCGGGCCACGGAGAACTTTCCCATCACCGGCATTCCCATCGGCCAGTACCCGTACCTGGTGAACGCGCTGGCGGCGGTCAAGGAGGCGGCGGCGCTGGCCAACCGCGAGCTGGGGCTGCTGACGGACGAGGTGGCCGACGCCATCGTCCGCGCCTGCCGCGAGGTGCGCGACGGCAAGCTGCACGAGCAGTTCGTGGTGGACGTGGTGCAGGGCGGGGCGGGGACGTCGACGAACATGAACGCCAACGAGGTCATCGCCAACCGCGCGCTGGAGCTGCTGGGCCACCACAAGGGCGAGTACGAGGCCGTCCATCCCAACAACCACGTCAACCTCAGCCAGTCGACGAACGACGTCTATCCCACGGCGCTCAAGATCGCGGGGAACTGGGCCATCGACGACCTGGTGCGCGCGCTGGGCGAGCTGCGCGAGGCGTTCTTCGCCAAGGGACGGGAGTTCGGGGGGATGCTGAAGATGGGGCGCACGCAGCTGCAGGACGCGGTGCCCATGACGCTGGGGCAGGAGTTCAACGCGTTCGGCGTCACCATCGGCGAGGACATGGACCGGCTGCGCGAGGCCGCGGCGCTCATCCGCGAGACCAACATGGGCGCCACGGCCATCGG
>DATABT010000484.1:0-2005 GCA_036259455.1 Longimicrobium sp.
CCCCACTTCGCGCTTTCGCACTGTTTATCCGATCAGCCCCTCGTACGCCGCCGCGTCCAGCAGCCCGTCCACGGCCGAGGCGTCGTCGGCGCGCACCTTGATCATCCACCCCTCGCCGTACGGGTCGGTGTTGATGACGGCCGGGTTCGCGTCCAGCGCCACGTTGGCGTCGACCACCTCGCCCGAGACCGGCATGTACAGGTCCGACACGGCCTTCACCGCCTCGATGGTGCCGAAGGTGGCGCCCGCGTCGTACCGCGAGCCGGCCTTGGGCAGCTCCACGAACACGATGTCTCCCAGCTCGCCCTGGGCGTAGTCGGTGATGCCGACGTAGAACACGCCGTCTTCCCCGGCGGGCTTGAGGTACTCGTGCTGGCTGGTGTACTTGAGGTCCTGCGGGACGTTCGCCATGGTGCTCTCCGCGCGGTTCGGGCCGGGCCTGCGTTTTCGCGGGGAGATATAGACGCCGTGCCCCGCGACCGTCAAGCACGCCCGGCGGGGGTGGACGACGTGCCCGCGTCCGTGCATCATTCGTTTGCAGCGAACTCCGCAATCCACCCCGCCTTACGGAATTCCGCCATGGACGCCGCCCTCGACGCCCGACCCTCCGCCGCGCAAGCACCCATCATCCGCAAGCCCGCGAAGAAGTCGCCGTGGAAGAGCCTGCTGCTGGGCATCTTTACCGGCGGCCTGGGCGCGCTGCTCGCCGTGGGCTCCATCCGCCTGCTGGGCGAGGAGATGACCGGCATCGGCGACCGCGAGGCGCTGCGGGCCGCGTTCGGCCGATGGACGGCGCTCGTCATCGTCCTCACCGCGATCGTGGCCGGGTACCTGGCCATCCTGGCGCACGAGGTGGGGCACCTGATCGGCGGGCGGCTGGCCGGCTTCCGTTTTCACCTGCTCGTGGCGGGCCCGCTGCGCGTGGAACGGGACGATGCCACCGGACGCGTCCGCGCCGTGCTCAACCGCGATCTCTCGCTGGCCGGCGGCATCGCGGGGTCCCTGCCCACGACCACGGACGCGCTTCCCCGGCGCCTGGGGGTGATGGTGGGCGGCGGCCCCGGCGCCAGCTTTCTGCTGGCGGGAATTGTGGCCGCGCTCCTTTCCGGCCCGGCGGACGGCGCCCCGCCCCTGCTGAAATCGACGCTGGGGATCATGATGATCATCTCCGGCGGTCTGGGCGTGGTGACGCTCATCCCCATGCGGTTCAGCGGCTTCGCGTCCGACGGCGCACGGCTGCTCCGGCTGGTCCGCGGCGGCCCGGACGCGAAGCGCGAGGCGGCGGTGCTGACCCTCATCGCGCTCTCCACGGCGGGCACCGCGCCGCGCGACTGGCCGGAGGAGACCGTGCGCGCCGCCACGGCCGTGCACGACGGGTCGGCCGACGAGTGCACGGCGAACGTGCTGGCCTACAGCCGCGCCGTGGACCGCGGCGACACCGCCGCCGCACGCGCGGCACTGCACCGCGCGCTGGAGCTCGCGGACCAGTACCCGCCTGCGTTCGTCCCCGGACTTATGGTGGAGGGTGCGTTCTTCGAAGGCTTCTTCTCCCGCGACGCCGGGGCCGCCCGCGCGTACCTGGCCGAGGTGCCGGAGAAGAGCATCGGGGTTACCCCGTTCGATCGCCTGCGCGCCGAGATCGCCGTGGCGCTGGCGGAAGGCGACCGGGCCGCCGCGCGGGAGCGGATCGAGCGCGCCCGCGCCGTCCTCCCCGCGAAGGACGATTTCCGCCGCACCCTGCTGGAGCAGATGGCCGCGGAGGCGTCGGAGCCGGTGACCGCCTGACAGCGTGTTACCTGAGATAGCGACAGAAGAAGCCGATGATCTCCTGAGCCTGAGAGGGTGTTGAAGAATCTCTCGCCGGCACCAAGTCATCCTGAGGGAGCCGCCGCGCAAGTTCTTGCCCGTACACGATCTACGGTCGCGCCGAGCGTCGTGCACGATGGAGTTCCGTGAGGGCGCTCCCTGGATAGAAAGGAATCCGGACGAGGTCCGTCGAGCGGGG
>DATABT010000485.1:0-21038 GCA_036259455.1 Longimicrobium sp.
GACAAGGGAAGGGATCACTGCACTGAGTCCCGGCATTTCTGCTCGTGGGGTTGCATGTGATACCGTAACAGGCGCGCACGAACCGGCCCCCGGAGGAATGATCCTCCAGGGGCCGTCCACATCGGGAGCAGTTGCAGGCTATTCCCTATTCCCTGTTCCCTATTCCCTATTCCCTGTTCCCTATTCCCTTTCCCTTCAGCGCGTCCCGTGCAGCCGCGCCTCGCCCTCCAGCCCGCGGCCGCCGGCGCCCGGCGTCAGCGGGAGCTCGGGAAAGCGCAGCCGGCCCTCGCTCATCGACGCGCCGCGCAGGGCGATGGAAAGCGCCTGGTCGATGGACTCCACCGGGTGCACCTCCATCTGGTCCAGCACGTCCTGCGGCAGGTCGTCCAGGTCCGCCTCGTTCTCCCTGGGGAGAATGATGGCCCGGATCCCCGCCCGGTGCGCGCCCAGCAGCTTCTCCTTCACGCCGCCGATGGGGAGCACGCGGCCCGTCAGCGTGACCTCGCCCGTCATGGCCACGTCGTTGCGCACCGGCGTGCCGCTGAGCGCCGACACCAGCGCCGTGCTCATGGCCACGCCCGCGGAGGGGCCGTCCTTGGGAATGGCGCCCGCCGGCACGTGGATGTGCAGCTCCGACCCCCACGCCTTGCGCGGGTCGATGCCGTAGCGGGCCGCGTTGGCGCGCGCGTACGTCAGCGCGGCGCGCGCGGACTCCTTCATCACGTCGCCCAGCTGCCCCGTCAGCACCAGGTTGCCGAAGCCCGGCTGGGCCTGCTCCGGCTCGCCCGCGGCAGCGGGCACCGGCGCCCGCTGCTGCGCGCTGACCTCGATGAACATGATGTCGCCGCCCACGGGGGTGTAGTACATCCCCGTGGCGACGCCCACCAGGTCCTCGGCGCCGGCCCGCTCCGGGTGCACCCTGGTGCGGCCCAGGAAGTCCTTCACCGAGTCCTGCTCCACCGTGACCCGGTCCGTGCCCCCGGTGGCAATGCGGCGGGCGGCCTTGCGAGCCACCTTGCCCAGCTCGCGCTCCAGCTGCCGCACCCCCGCCTCGCGGGTGTACTCGCTGATCACGCTCTCCAGCGCGGGCTCGGTCACGTCCAGCTCGCCCTCCTGCAGCCCGGCCTGCTCCATCTGGCGCGGCAGCAGGTAGGTCTGGGCGATGGCCTTCTTCTCCATCTCGGTGTAGCCGCGGAACTCCACCGCCTCCATGCGGTCGTACAGCGGCGCCGGAATGTTCTGGACGTAGTTGGCCGTGGCGATGAACAGCACCTCGCTCAGGTCGAACGGCACGCCCAGGTAGTGGTCCGTGAACTCGTGGTTCTGCGCCGGGTCCAGCACCTCCAGCAGCGCCGACGACGGGTCGCCCTGGTAGCTGACGCCCAGCTTGTCCACCTCGTCCAGCAGAATCACCGGGTTGCGCGCCTTGGCCTGCTTGAGCGCCTGCACGATACGGCCGGGCATCGCCCCAACGTACGTGCGCCGGTGGCCGCGGATGTCGGCCTCGTCACGCACGCCGCCGAGGGCGATGCGCACGTACTTGCGCCCCAGCGCCCGCGCGATGGACTTGGCGATGGACGTTTTGCCCACGCCCGGAGGCCCCGCGAAGAGCAGGATCGGTCCCTTGGCGGTCGCCCGGGCCTTGGCCTCGGCGATCTCCTTCTCCAGCACCTCCGGCGTCTGCTCGGCCTCGGTGCCGTCCAGCGCGTCGGCCTCGATCGCCGCCTCCTCCTTCACCTCGGCCTCGGCGCGGCGCGCGGCCAGCTGGCGCACGGCCAGGAACTCCAGCACGCGGTCCTTCACGTCCTCCAGCCCGTAGTGGTCCTCGTGCAGGATCTCCTCGGCGCTGGCCAGGTTGAGCGAATCTTCGGTGCGGACGTTCCACGGCAGGTCCGCCATCCACTCCAGGTAGGTACGGATGACCTGGTACTCGGCGCTCTGCGGGTTGGTGCGCTCCAGTCGGCCGAGCTCGCGGTCGGCCTCCTCGCGGGCGGCTTCGGGCAGCTCCAGCGCGTCCAGCTTCTGCTTGAGCTCCTCCAGTTCGGCGCCCTCGTCCTCCTCGCCCAGCTCGCGCTGAATGGCCTTCATCTGCTCGCGCAGCAGCATCTCGCGCTGGCGCTCGCCCAGCTCCTCCTGCACCTGCTGCTGAATCTCCTCCTGCGCCTCTATGAGCGCCAGCTGGCGCTGCACGATCAGCAGCAGGGAGCGCAGCCGCTCCTCCACGGAAAGGCTCTCCAGAAGCTTCTGCTTGGCCTCGGGGCCCATCTCCACGTAGAAGGCCACCAGGTCGGCGAAGGCGCCGGGCTCGGTGACGCCCTCCATGATCTGCTGCAGCATCTCCGCGGGAATGCCGCGGCGGCGCCCCAGCTCGGCGGCACGGTCGCGCAGCTCGCGGTACAGGGCCAGGAACGCCGGGTCTTCCGGGTTCACCGGCTCCAGCTCCGTCATCTCCCGCACGTGCGCGGTGAGCCCGCGCCCGGGGGTGTTGACGTACTGCAGCGCCAGCGCGCGCGACTCGCCGTGAATCAGCAGCTGCACGCCGCCGCCACCCTTCTGCACCTGCGCGATGCGCACGATGGTGCCCACCGTGTACAGGTTGTCGGGCTCCACCTCGTCGCGGTTCTCCTTCTGCGCGATCGCCAGCATGCGGCGGTCGCCCGCGAGCGCGGCTTCCACGGCCTGCAGCGTACCCGGGCGGCCGGCCGAGATGGGCACGGCGGTCCCGGGAAAGATGACCGTCTCCCGCAGGGGGAGCACCGGCAGCATCGTCTTTTCGCTCATCGTCCTCTCGCTTCTCCATTCGGTTGCGGCGGGCTCAGTGTCCGCCGCCTGCTGGAAGCGCTTGCCTCGCATCTTCCCTGCCGCGGCTCTGTACACCCGTTTCGCCCGTCAGTTGCATCGCAAACCCGCATCAAATCAGGATTTAATGTACTCCCGAGGGGTATCTGCCATTCCGGCCGGAGATCCGGTGGACGGGTGCCGGTTCGGCGCTCTACTGCCTGTGTGGCGCGAAAGGGCGCACGCAACCTGGTGACGGGAGCCCCTGTGCTCGCGGAGCTTCTGGCGGGGATCACGTCACGTGTGGGTCCACGGCTACGTCTGGTGGGCAATCTTCCGCCGCTCATTCCGGACGCAACTGACGACGAATCGTTCGCGTGTACCTGCGCCACAAGCTACTGCCTGCAAAGCCGCCGGATGATGCGCTGCACCTGGCCCTTGCCTCGCATCAGCGCCGTGATTTCATCGTAGCCTGGAATTGCAGGCATCTTTGCGAATCCCAACAAGGCCAGGCATGTGGAGCGGATCAGCACGATACCCGGACTCCACGGTTCCCGCGGTGGTTACGCCGGGGGACCTGCTCCGGAGGAGAGGATGAGCGACGGGGAATGGACGGCCGCGGACGACGCCGTGGAGGAGGTTCGCGAAGTGCGGGGCCTGCCGTGGGAGTGCTTCGGCAACGATCCCGCGAAGTACGGCGCCTTTCTCCGCGATCTCGGTGAGCAACTCGTTCGCGACGGCCTGGCGCGGGGGCCCCTTATACATGGACGGGGAAATTCGCCGCCTGACTGACCCCCGTCGCCTCGAACGATGCAGCCCGGCCCCGCGTCGTGCGGCGCCGGGCTGTGTTGCGTTGCGCGTCGGAGAAATGACGAGCGGGGCGAAGGCGCTCCACCCGGCAGGGCTTTCGCGGCGGCGCATTGGGTGCGTATCCTTCCCCTTCGCTCTTCGCGCAGAACCCGCAGGCCCCCGTGACCGATCCTACGCCGCCCGAAAAGCAGTCCGCCGCGTCCGCCGCCCGCCGTGCGACGGACGATCCGCACGTCTTTCTGATCCCCCGCGAGGCGCTGCCGGCGGGGTTCGAGGACAAGGTGGCGGCGGGCGACTTCAGCCCCGCGCCCACGCGGCCGGCGGCCACGGTGCTGCTGGTGCGCGATTCCGCGGACGGCCCGGAGGTGCTGCTGCTGCGCCGCCACCGCCGCAGCGGCTTCGCGGCGGACGCGTGGGTGTTCCCCGGCGGCGTGGTGGACAAGGCGGACCGCGACCTGGGGCTGGTGGAGCGGATGGACGGCCCCACGCCCATGCAGTGGGCCGAGCGGCTGGGCGTGACCGACCCGGGCGAGGCGGTGGCGTTCGTGGTCGCCGCGGTGCGCGAGGCGTTCGAAGAGACGGGAATCCTGCTGGCGCGCGTGGCCGACGACGCCACCAACCCCGGCGCCAACGCGCAGGAGGGGCTGGAGATCGCCCGGCGGGCGCTGCTGGCGGAGGTGGTGGACCTGCGGCAGATCATCGTGACGCGCAGCCTGCGCCTTTCCGCCGACCAGTTGCTGTACCTGGCGCACTGGATCACTCCGGAGCCGGAGCCGCGGCGCTACGACACACGCTTCTTTCTGGCCCGCACGGTAGCGGACGCCGTCTGCACGCCGCACGAGGCGGAGATGACGGAGAGCGTGTGGCTCACGGCGCGCGGCGCGGTGCACTTCTTCGAGCAGGGATCCCTCCGGATGCTGCCGCCCACGGTGCACACGCTGCGGCGGCTGGCGGGGTACGAATCGGTAGCTGCGATCTTCGCCGCGCTGGCGGACGCGCCGGTGCCCGCCCTGATGCCTGCCATGCGCCCGCACCCGGACGGCGTGGCCATCGTGCTGCCGGACGAGGCGCGCGGGTAGTCCGCGAAAGGAACTTCCTTCACGCAGAGCAACAGAGAGGCAGAGCAGCAGAGGCCCGGGTCGTCTCCGCTCCTCTGCCTCTCCGCCGCTCTGCGTGCCAGGCCTTTTCCCGCGCGTCGTGGATCTGCGGCGGGTGGGCTGGCGCGGGGGGCGCCGTGCGATCACGTTGGTAGAAAGCGGCGGACGCGTCCATCCGGTTCACGCGCCTCCCACCGTCATTCCCGTGGATGGTGGCCGCGCGCCGTCACGCTTCTTGCGGCCCGGAGCAAACCCGCGCCCGCGCCGGCCGCACCCCGAAATCCGGCACACAACAGACGTCCCGATGATCCAGCGCCCCACGACGCTCGGCGCCCTGCGCGCCTCCCGATACCGCCCGCGCTCCGTGAAGTCGGAGATCCGCGAGAACCTGATCGCCAGGCTGAAATCCGGCGAGACCGTGTTTCCCGGCATCGTGGGCTACGAGGACTCCGTGGTCCCGGCGCTGGCCAACGCGGTGCTGGCGCGGCACAACTTCATCCTGCTGGGGCTGCGCGGCCAGGCCAAGAGCCGCATCCTGCGCCAGCTCGCGGGGCTGCTGGATCCCGAGATCCCCGCCCTGGCCGGCAGCGAGGTGAACGACGACCCGTTCGGCCCCATCAGCAAGTACGGCCGCCAGCTCATCGAGGAGATGGGGGACGAGGCGCCCATCGAATGGATCGGGCCTGACCGGCGCTACGTGGAAAAGCTTGCGACGCCGGACGTTACGGTGGCGGACCTGATCGGCGACATGGACCCCATCCGCGCGGCCCGCGGCGGGCACCTGCTCAGCGACGAGCTGACCATCAACTTCGGCCTGCTGCCGCGCGCCAACCGCGGCATCTTTGCGCTCAACGAGCTGCCGGACCTCTCCGGCAAGGTGCAGGTGGGGCTGTTCAACGTGCTGCAGGAAGGGGACATCCAGATCAAGGGATTCCCCGTTCGGCTGCCGCTGGACGTGATGCTGGTGTTCAGCGCGAACCCGGAGGACTACACCGCGCGCGGCAAGATCATCACGCCGCTCAAGGACCGCATCGGCGCGGAGATCCAGACGCACTACCCGCGCACCCCGGAGGAGGGGATGCAGATCACCGCGCAGGAGGCGTGGATCGGGCGCGACGGCGGCACGCAGCCGGTGGAGGTGCCGCCGTTCGTGGCGGAGCTGGTGGAGCGCGTGGCGTTCCTCGCCCGCGACGACAAGCGCATCGACCGGCGCAGCGGCGTGTCGCAGCGCATGCCCATCAGCGTGATGGAGACGGCGGTGAGCAATGCCGAGCGGCGGGCGATCGTGGCCGGCGAGCCGCGCATTCTGCCGCGCGTGGCGGACGTGTACGCGGCGCTGCCGTCCATCACCGGCAAGATGGAACTGGAGTACGAGGGCGAGCTGCAGGGCGCGGACGTCATCGCGCGCGACCTGATCGCGGCCGCCGCGCGCGACGTGTTCGACCGCACCTGGGACGTGCACGCGCTGGACACCGTGATCGAGCACTTCGACAAGGGCGGGGTGCTGCAGATCAGCGACGGCGCGTCGGCGGAGGCGTGCCTGCAGGGGCTGCGCGGCGTCCCCGGGCTGGTGGAAGCGCTGGAGGAGGCGGACATGTACGACGCCGACGACGCGGGAATGACCGTCGCCGCGGCGGAGCTGCTGCTGGAGGGCCTCGCCGCGCACCGCAAGATCAGCCGCGCCGAGAGCGGCGCCTACCAGCGCGCCAAACGGGAATCGCCAAAGAAGGGCAAGGGCGGCGGGTTCTCCTTCGGAGACGACATGTTTACGTGATTGGCGGGGTGATGAACGGCCTCGTGTGTTCGATGGATCGACGACATCCATGGAATCGACGAGATCACGTTCGACGGATCATGGGACGGTTTGGCGTTGCGCGGCATGGATATACGCCGCCGCCGAACCACCCCGGGGTCGAAACCCCGGGGCCCGAAATGCCACCGTGCACCATCCAACTCCCCTCTCCCGCGCAGCTTGCGGGAGAGGGGCCGGGCGTGAGGGGTTCGCGCGAAGCGCGACGCTGTAAGACTCCTATCACCCCTCGCACGAAACGCTGCCCGACGCCCCCACCCGACACTTCCGCTCGACGTGAAATCCAGCCGGTAACCCCCTGTCCCTGAACGATGTAGCGTCCATGTCACCCCTCTGGCGCACTTCTCGCACCTGCGAGGGAGGCAAAGGCGGCGTGGCGCAGAAGGGTTTGTTCAGAGACACGCCATACGACGACGCGCTCCGCGTCAGGCGCCCAGTGCGCCGGACGGCCGGATGATCCCGACACGATGCTCAAGACGGTAGCGCTGCGCTTCGGCGCGGACGAAGGCGACACCCCGCTGCGGTTCTCGCCCGGGCCCATGACCGTGTTCGTGGGGCCCAACAACTCGGGCAAGAGCCTGGCGCTCCGCGAGATCGAAGACTTCATCGAGACCGGCGGCGACTCGCTGCGGCACATCGTGCGGCGGCTGGACCTGCTGCTGCCGCCGGACGAGGAGGTGGAAAACATGGTCCTCTCCCGCGCCGTGGGCGACGGCGAGGCGGACGGGAACGTGCGGGTGCTGCGCCTGCGCCATCCGGGCGAGTACTGGCGCCGGCGGGCCACGGATATCGCCGAGCCGGTGGTGGAGCAGGAGGTGGACCTCCCCGCGCTGCTGGCGGCGCTGGCGTACGCGGATGACCCGTCGGACGAGGACCTGGAGCGCCTGTGCCGCGACTTTCTGGCCCTGTTCACCCTGCGGCTTGACGGGCAGACGCGGCTGTCGCTGATGCATCCCCAGGCCGCGGGCGACCCCGAATCGCACCCCACCAACCACCTGGGCGCGCTCTTTCGCGACGACGAGGCCCGCGCGCGCATCCGCGAGATCACGCACGACGCGTTCGGGCTATCCTTCGTCATCGATCCCACGGACGGAACGCACTTTCGCGTGCGGATGGCGGAGCGCGCGCCCATGGACAACGACGAGGAGCAGTCCGTCAGCGACCGCTCGCGCGCCTTTCACGGCCGGGCCAGCGACATCGACGAGATGAGCGACGGCATCCGCGCCTTCACGGGGCTCACGGCGGCGGTGCTGAGCGCGGACTACCGCATCATGCTGGTGGACGAGCCGGAGGCGTTCCTGCATCCGCCCCTCATCCGCAAGCTGGGCAAGCGCTTGACGCAGCTGGCGGCGGAGCGCGGAGCCAACGTGCTGGCGGCCACGCACTCGCCCGACTTCGTGATGGGGTGCATTACGGCGGGGCAGGCGGTGAACATCGTCCGGCTCACCTGGCGCAAGAACGTGCCCGGCGCGCGGCTCCTTTCCGCCGACAAGCTGGAGACGATGATGCGCGACCCGCTGCTGCGCTCCACGGGCGTGCTGGGCGCGCTCTTTCACGAAGGCGCGGTGGTGTGCGAGGCCGACGCGGACCGCGTATTCTACGCGGAGGTGAACGAGCGGCTGCTGGCGCACCGGGCGGGCGGCGCGGACGGCGTGGTCTTCCTCAACGCGCAGAACAAGCAGACGGTGCGGCGCATCATTCGCCCGCTGCGCGAGATGGGGCTTCCGGCGGCGGCCGTCCTGGACCTGGACCTGCTCAAGGGGCGCGAGGACTTTCGCGACCTGCTGCGCTCGGCGTTCGTTCCCGAGGTCTTCTGGGAGCCCTGGGAGGACCAGCGCCGCCGCCTGCACCAGCAGATCAACAACGCCGACTACAAGGACGGCGGCATCCACCGGCTGCAGGGGGAGACGCGCCAGCTGGCCGTCTCGCTGCTGGACACGCTCGCGGAGTACGGCGTGTTCCTGGTGCCCACGGGCGAGCTGGAGTGCTGGCTGCCGGAGCTGGAGGTGGGCGGGCACGGGCCGGAGTGGCTCACGCAGGTGTTCGCGCGCATGGGCACGGACCCGTCCGACGCCGGCTACCAGAAGCCCACGGGCGGCGGCGTGTGGCGCTTCATCCAGCGCGTGGCCGCGTGGATCGCGGAGCCCCGCCGCAAGGGAATGAGCGAGGAGCACGTGCCGCTGGATCACCTGCTGCCCCCGCCGGCGCGCGCGGAGGAGAAGCAGGCGGCGGTGGCGTAGACGGGTGCGGGAGTGCGGGAGTGGATCCGGCGCGTCCACTCCCGCGTTTTCAGTTGGCGCGCTTCTACAGATGTTGGCCTCACACAGAGTTGACGGAGTCAGCAGGGTGTGCTCGCGCCGGGTCACGGGCTTCTCTGCCGTGAATTTCATTGATGCGGGAGGTGGATGACGATAGAAATACGTGCATCCGCGGTTCCTCGTCCCTCTGACGATCTTTGGCGATGGCTGATTCCTCCACGCGATCCTACGTGCCCGCGGCGGGAAAGCACTGGCGCCTGCCGTTCTATGATTTGATGGCGAAGGTGCTCGGCGCGGATGCGGCGCGGGGGCTGCTGGTGCGGCAGGCGGCGTGCGCGCCCGGCGACCGCGTGCTGGAGATCGGGTGCGGCACGGGGAGCCTGCTGCTGATGCTCAAACGCGCGCAGCCGGACGTGGAGGCGGTGGGGCTGGATCCCGATCCCGCCGCGCTGGCCATCGCCCGGCGCAAGGCGGAACGGACGCGGGTCTCGTTTCAGCTGGACGAAGGGTTCGCGGACGAGCTTCCCTACCCCGACGCCTCGCTCGATCGCGTCCTGTCCTCCTTCATGTTCCACCACCTGTCGCGCACGGTGAAGGAGAAGACGCTGCGCGAGGTGCGGCGCGTGCTGAGGCCCGGCGGGCGCTTTCACATGGTGGACTTCGGCGGGCCGGGGTCGCGCAGGGGCTTCTTGGCGCACCTGATCCACGCCGACCGGCACCTGAAAGACAACGCCGAAGACCGCGTCCTCACGATGATGCGCGACGCGGGGCTGGCGGATGCGCAGGTCGTGGCGCGGCGCCCATCTCCCGTCGGCAGCGCCATCTACTACCAGGCGACGGTGCCCGGGGCGTGAGGCCGTTCGGCGAGGCACAGGAGAGCGCTGTCGACTCCGCCGACTCCGTGTGAGGTCCGATCTTTTCCAGCTCTGCTGGCGCTCCGAATCCGGCGGTGCAACATTGACGCACCCGCCGAATCAACCCACCCAGCTCCCGAGACTCCGCATGATCCGAACACTCCTTTGCGCCGCCGCCGTGGCGATGCTTGCCGCGCCGCTGGCCGCGCAGCCCACGCTTCCCACGCGCGGCAGCGGAACGGTCGTGCTGCGCGCGGCGCGGCTGATCGACGGGACGGGCGCGGCCGTGGTGCAGAACGGCGTGGTGGTGGTCACGGACGACCGCATCGTGGCGGCGGGGCGCGAGGGGAGCGTGCAGGTACCGGCCGGCGCGCGGGTCATCGACCTGGGCGACGCCACCCTGCTGCCGGGGTTCATCGACACCCACGTCCACATCGTGGGGCGCGCGCTGGGGGATCCGGGGAGCGACGACGCGGCCGTCCGCGACTTTCCCGGCTTCGCGCCCATCCTGGCGACGGCCAACGCGCGCGCCACGCTGATGGCCGGGTTTACCACCGTCCGCGTGCTGGGCTCGCCCAACTTCGACGACGTGGCGCTGCGGCGGGCCATCGACCAGGGCTACGTCCCCGGCCCGCGCATGCAGGTGGCGGGGAACAGCGTGGGCACCACCGGCGGGCACTGCGACGAGAACGCATTCCGCCCCGGACTGTTCGACGGCGACTACCGCGACGGCATCGCCGACGGGCCGGACCAGGTGCGCGCGGCCGTGCGGTACCAGGCCAAGTACGGGGCGGACGTCATCAAGACCTGCGCGACGGGCGGCGTGCTTTCCGAGGGCGACGCGGTGGGCGTGCTGCAGTACTCGCCCGCGGAGCTGGAGGCGCTGGTTGAAGAGGCGCGCGTGCTGGAGCGCCGGGTCGCGGCGCACGCGCACGGCGCGGAGGGGATCAAGGTCGCGGTGCGTGCGGGTGTCGCCTCCATCGAGCACGGCTCCTTTCTGGACGAAGAGGGGGCGCGGCTGATGGCTGCGCGCGGCACCTTCCTGGTCCCCACGCTGATGGCCGGCCGCACGGTGGAGCAGGCGGCGGAGAGCGGGCGGCTGACGGGGCTGCGCGCGGAGAAGGCGCGCCAGGCGGCCACGGCCATGCGCAACGCGACGAGCATCGCGCGCCGCGCGGGCGTGCCCATCGCGCTGGGGACGGACGCGGGCGTGGGCCCGCACGGCGCCAACGCGCAGGAGTTCGGGCTGATGGTGGAGTGGGGCGGAATGACGCCCATGGAGGCGCTCGTCGCCGGCACCTCCAACGCGGCCAGGCTGCTGGGGTGGGACAACCGCATCGGCACGCTGCGCGCGGGGATGCTGGCGGACGTCGTCGCCGTCCCCGGCGATCCCACGCGCGACATCCACGTCACCGAGCGCCCCGTGTTCGTGATGAAGAACGGGGTCATCTACATCGGCCAGAGCCAGCAGTAGGTGGCGATGACGATGTCACGCGTCGGCCGCGTTTCGCTCGCGCTCCTGTCTCTCGCGCTCGCCGCCTGCGCGCCCTGCCCGGTGCAGACACCCCAGGCAGCGCCCGCGCCGTCCGGTCCGCCGTCACCGGCGCCGCTCGAGCCGTCGCGGGTGGAGCCGGCGGACACAGTGCTGGTCGATGAGCCGGCGGATGCGGCGCGCATCATCCAGGTGCTGATGCACACGAGGCGGGAGGGCGCGTCGGGCGAGTTCGCGCCGCGGGTGGTGCACGCGCGGCGGGGAGACGTGCTGCGCTTCCGGATGGCCGACGGCAGCGCCATCCACAACGTCTCCTTCGCCAGCTTCGCGAACGACACCCGCGGCGTGCCACCGCCCGACGACGGCCCCTTCCTCACGAGCGAAGGCCAGTCGTGGCAGGTGCGCATCGACCTGCCGCCCGGCCGCTACGAGTTCGCCTGCGTGCCCCATGCGGAGACGGGACACCGCGGCGTGCTCGTGGTGGAGCCGTGAGGAGACGGCTACGAGGGTGGGGCGGTTGAATTGAAACCGCGGCTGGAACGTTTCGAATTCCGTCTGCGCGGATTGTGGCCCCGGCGGTTTCGCGCTCCGGCACACCAGGAGAAATCCGACGGTAGATTCCTCGGAATCACGGTGCCGGGTCCAGTTCAGGCAGTTGAAGCCCCGCGCAGGTTGCGGGGCTTTCCGCCGTCGTCGCGGCGGCTTCAGCCGCTCAGGCACGAGGCCTGGCCCCCAGCAGCCGCACGCGAAAAGGCCCGCCTCCCAGCCGGGAAGCGAGCCTCCTCGCATCATCCACCACCGCGCTCACGCACTACCGCACTCACGCACTCGTCATCAGAACACGCTGACGTTGATGTACCGCCGCGGGTTCTGGCGGATGTCCGTGGTCAGGCGGTTCAGGTCCGTGACGGCGGCGTTCAGGTTGTTGTACAGCTGGTCGTCGCGCATCAGCTTGCCCAGCGTGCCCTCGCCGTTTTCCATGCGCGTCACCAGCGACGCCAGCGACGTGCTGGCCTGCTGCAGCGACTGCGTGGCCGCGTCCAGACGCAGGCTCATGCTGTCCGTGCGGGCGATGGCGCGCGCCAGCTCCGGCTGCGTCGTGGCGCCTTCGATGCCCTGCGCCGACCGCGTGAGGCTGCTGGTCAGCGCGCTCAGCTGCTGCCGCTGCTCCGACGCAAGGCCGGTGAGCGCCACCAGCAGCTCCTGCAGCTGCGCCGTGCTGGCCCCCACCGCGCCGATGTTCTCGCGCGAAAGCAGGTCCTGCGCGCGCAGCAGCACCGTGTCGGCGTTGGCGCCCAGCTCCTCGGCCGTCTGGGTGAGCGTGGCCGCCTCCTCGAAGGGCAGCACCGCGCCATCGCGCACCCGCTCCTGCGAGTCTCCGGGAATCACTTCGGCCACCATGCTCTGCAGCAGCCCGCCACTCACGATGGAGATGCGCGAGTCCGCCGGCACCACGTACTCGCTCTCCAGCTCCATGCTCACCCGCACGCCGTCGCGGCGGATCTGGAAGTCGCGAATGCGGCCGATGTTCACGCCCTTCATCTGCACCGGGTCGCCCTTGCGGATGCCGCCGGCGTCCTGGACGATGGTGCTCACGTGGTACCGGCCGCGAAAGGTGCCCGGGTCGGTGAGCGCGAACAGCGCCACCAGCACCGCCAGGATGCCGACCACCACGAAGAGGCCCACGGAAACTTCACGGCGGGGCTGGCGGATCGGAGCCATGGTCCTGAGATCTTCGGGTGAAATCCGTTTGCGCGGGGCCGCCGTGGGCGCCGCGCCGTCTGCGCGCTGGATCATTGCGTCTCTACCATATCACTATCGGGAACGTCGCGCTCCAGAAAGGCGCGCACCAGCGCGTCGTCGCTGTCCCGGAACTCGTCGGCCGTGCCCACGAAGCGCACGCGCCCGTGGTCCAGCATGGCCACCCGGTCCGAGATGGGGAGCGTCCCCTCGATGTCGTGCGTGACGATGATGGAGGTAACCCCCATCTCCTCCGCCAGCTGGGCGATCAGGCGGTGAACCACCGTCCCGTTCACCGGGTCCAGCCCCGTCACCGGCTCGTCGTACAGCAGGATCTCGGGCCGTCCCACGATGGCCCGCGCGATCCCCACCCGCTTGCGCATCCCCCCGGACAGCTCCGACGGAAGCTTCGCCAGCACCTTGGCCGGGTCCAGGTTCACGTGCTCCAGCGCGCCGCTGACCTCCGCCGTCAGCCGGCGGTCGCCCAGCTCGCGCTGCTCTTCGTCCGAAAGCCCCTGCGCCACGTTCTCGAACACGCTCATGCTGTCGAAGAGCGCCGCGTTCTGGAACACGTAGCCCACCTTGCGGCGGATGCGCGCCAGCGTCCTGCGGTTGGCCCGCGCCACCGAGTCCCCATCCACGATCACGTCACCGTGGTCGGGGTGGATGAGGCCGATCGTGGTCTTGAGCAGGACGCTCTTTCCCGTCCCCGAGTGCCCCACCACCGAGATCGTCTCGCCCCGGGAGATGGAGAGATCCACCCCCGCCAGCACGGGATGGTCGAACGCCTTGTAGACGTCCCGGTACTCCACCATCGGCTCGCCGTCCATCATCCCCGTCACCTCAGTTCAGCAGCAGCGGGGGGAACAGCGCATCGATCACCAGCACCGCCAGCGTCATGACCACCACCGCGCTGGTGGTGTAGCGCCCCACGCCTTCGGCGCCGCCGCGCGTGGCGAGCCCCATGTGGCTGGCCACGATGGGAATCACCAGGCCGAACGCCACGGCCTTGGAGAGGGAGTAGAACATGTCCCAGTTGTGCCAGAACAGCCCGGCGCCGTACAGAAAGCTGCGGTAGCCCAGCCCCGCCGTGGCCTGCGCGGCGATCATCCCCGAGAACAGTCCCACCGCGTCGGCGATGGCGGCCAGCATGGGGAGGGAGATCACCCCGGCGATGATGCGCGGCGCCACCAGCGTGCGCACCGGGTCGCGGCCCAGGGACTCCAGGGCGTCGATCTGTTCCGACACCTTCATGGTGCCCAGCTCCGCCGTGATGCGCGCGCCCACCCGGCCAATGAGCACGATGGCCGTCATCACCGGCCCCAGTTCCAGGATGATGCTGCTGGTGACGACGCTCCCCAGGATGTACAGGGGAACGCCCCCGGTGAACTGGTAGCCGCCCTGCTGCGAGGTCACGATCCCGGCCAGGGCGCCCGTCACCACCACGATGGGAATGGAGCCCACACCCATCCAGTAGATCTGGTTCACCACCTCGCGAAAGGGGATGCGCCCGGTGAACAGGTACACCAGCGTGCGCCACACCAGGCCGGCCATGCCGCCCGCGTGCTCGAAGAAGTGCTCGGCGCCGCGGCCCAGGATGGCCAGCCGCCGCTCCGGCCACGGCGCGCGCCGGGGCGGGGACGGGAGGTACTTTTCGGCTGCGGTCTCGGCGCCGGCAATCGCGGCCGGCTCGCGGGTGGTGTGCATCACGTCCCAGAAGAAGAAAAGCGCCGGCCCGGTTCCCCGGTTCCGGTCGCGCCCGCATGGATTCGTGCGGACGCCTTGGTACACCGGACCGTCAACTGCGTTCTACCTTCAAACGGCCGTTAACGGGTGCTTCGAGGACGAGCGAATCGCACCCGGCGCGGCCCGCGTCACGCCCTCGGCCTCTTCACCCACTTCGGGGTAGAGGTGACGCGCTGCGAACGACATCCACGCCCGTCCGCCGGCCCGCCCGACCCCCTCTCCCACAAACGGCGTGGGAGAGGGGGAGAACTTCATCCCCTTCGGAAAGGTGCGTCGCACTTCACCGCCACCAGCGTCCGCCGTTCTCCCCTCTCCGCGAGGAAGGAGCGGGGAGGGGCCCTACGCCAGCCCCGGCGACGGATTCTGCCCGTCCATCCGCAGCGCGGGCTCCGGCTCCGGCTCGCGCCGGATGCGCGGCTCGTGCGGGATGATCACGTCGCGCTCCGTGGCGTGCCCACCGCCATGGCCGCCACCGTGCCCGTCGTCCGTGTGCGTCACGCGGCGAAAGCGGGCCAGAAAGCCCTCGCGCATGTCGTCCAGCAGCTCCCACACGGTGGGGATGACCAGCAGCGTCAGCAGGGTGCTGGTGAGCACGCCGCCGATGATGGCGATGCCCATCGGCGCGCGGAACTGCGAGCCCTCGCCGCGGCCCAGCGCCACGGGAAGCATGCCCGCCACCAGCGCGAACGTCGTCATCAGGATGGGCCGCAGGCGGATGGCGCCCGCCTCGATGAGCGCGTCGCGCGTGCTCTTGCCGCTCTCCTTGGCCCACTTGGCGAAGTCGATGAGCAGGATGGCGTTCTTGGCCACGATCCCCATCAGCATGATGATGCCGATCATGCTCATCAGGTTCAGCGTGCTCCCCGCCAGCCACAGCGCCAGCACCACGCCGATCAGCGACAGCGGCAGCGAAAGCAGGATCGCCAGCGGGTCCAGAAAGCTGCCGAACTGCACCACCAGGATGAGGTACATCAGCATCACCGCCACCATCAGGGCGAACATGATGCGCCCGAACACCTCCTGCTGGTCCTCGGTGTCGCCGCCGAAGGTGAGCTGGTAGCCGTCGGGAATCTGCACCGACTGCAGCCGCTGGGTGATGTCGCCCACCACCTCGCTCAACGGGCGGTCCTGCGTGTTGGCCTCCACGTTGATCACGCGCTCGCGGTCCAGGTGGTTGATCTGCGCCGGACCCAGCTCGCGCGTAATGCTGGCTACCTGCCCCAGCGGCAGCGTGACCGCCTCGCCCTGCGGACCGGCGAGCACCAGCGGCACCCGCGCCAGGTCCGCCGTGCGCACCCGCGACTCTTCCGTGAAGCGCACGTACACGTCGCGCGTCTCACCCGCGGGGTCCACCCAGTCGCCCGCGTCGATCCCCGCGAAGGCCGGCCGCAGCGCCTGCGCCACCTGCCCCGCCGTGATCCCCAGCGAACCCGCCAGGCCGCGGTCGAGCTCCACCGTCAGCTCCGGCTTCTGCCCCTTGGTGGAAAGGCCCACGTCCACCGCCCCGGGCACCTGCCGCACCTGCGCCTCCACCTGCTCGGCCAGCCGGTTGAGCACCGCGATGTCCGGCCCCTGCAGCTGGATCATGATCTGCTTGACGCCGCCGAAGTTGCCGGTGCCCAGCGCCGCCGTGGCGCCGCCGATGCGCTTGGCGTCCTCGCGCAGCCCGGACGCGATCTCCTCCTGCCCGCGCTCGCGCTCCGCCTTGGGCTGCAGGCGCACGTACACGTTCCCCTGGTCCACCGCGCCGCCCTGGCCGCCGATGGTGGTGTACGTGTACAGCACCTCCGGGATGCGCCGCGCCAGCGCCGCCACCTCTTCCGTCTTGAGCCGCGTGTACTCCAGGCTGCTTCCCGGGGGCGTGTCCACGTCCACCAGGACCTCGGAGTTGTCGTCCTTGGGAAAGAACTCGAAGCCCAGCTTCATGGCCGCCGGCGCCGCGCCGATGGCCATGAACATCCCCGCCAGCGTGGCCAGCGCCACGCCGCCCTTCATCAGCCCGCCGCGAAACCCGCGGGGAAAGCGGAACACGCTCAGGACCACCACCGCCGCCACGATCACCGCCATCACCGCCAGGAACGCGATGATCCCCTTGGCCGGAATCACCAGCGCCCCGATGAAGGTGCCCACGGCGATCAGGATCATGGCCAGCGCGTGGTCCAGCGCCCACGCGATCACCTTGCGGTAGTCGTCCGCGCGGCGGTCGAACCAGCGGTTGAACGAGTCCAGCTTTCTGGTGATCCACGCCTTCTCGTGCTCCTCCCTGTGCGGGTCCGGCCAGTAGGCCGACAGCATGGGGTCCAGCGAGAAGGAGACGAACAGCGACACCAGCACCGAGCAGGCGATGGTCAGCGCGAACGGGGCGAACCACTGCTCCGCCAGGCCGCCCATGAAGGCGATGGGGATGAACACGCAGACGATGGAAAAGGTCGTCGCCGCCACGGCCAGCCCGATCTCGTCCGTCCCTTCGTGCGCCGCCCGGTAGTGGGATTTCCCCATCTCCACGTGGCGCACGATGTTTTCTCGCACCACGATGGCGTCGTCGATCAGAATGCCGATGGCCAGCGACAGGCCCAGCAGCGACATGGTGTTCAGCGTAAAGCCGAAGAACAGCACCGCCACGAAGCTGGCCAGCACCGACACCGGCAGCGCCAGGCCCGTGATGACCGTGGACCGCCAGCTGTTCAGGAAGAGGAAGACGACCAGCACCGTCAGCAGCGCGCCCACCAGCAGCGTCTCCTCCACGTTCGCCACCGAGTTGCGCACGCGCTCGCCGGAGTTGCGCACCACGTTCAGCGTGGCGCCGGCCGGCATGTTCCGCTGCAGCTTCTCCACCCGCGCGATCACCGCCTCGGCCACCGACGTCGTGGACGCGCCCTGCGCCTTCACGATGTCGATGCCCACGGCCGGCTGGCCGTTGAACAGCGCCAGCGAGCGCGGCTCCTCGGTGCCGTCCGACACGCGCGCCACCTCGCCCAGCCGCACGGGCACGCCGTTGCGCGTCGCCACCACCAGGTTGGCGAACTCCGCGGGCGACTCCAGCCGGCCGCGCAGGCGAATGGTCCGCTCCTCCAGCGGGGCGTTCAGGCGGCCCACGGGGACGGCCAGGTTCTGCGTCTGCAGCGCCTGCACCACCTGGGGGATGCTTACGCCCGCCGCCTGCAGCCGGGTGGGGTCCACCTCCACGCTCAGCTCGCGCTCGATTCCGCCGGTCACCTGCACCTCGGCCACGCCGTTGATGCCGCGCAACTCCTTGGTGATCCCCGGGTCGGCAATGCGGGTGAGGTCGGCCGGCGACATCGTCCTGCTGCTCAGCGTGAGCGAGACGATGGGCTGGTCGTTGGGGTCGAACCGCGCCAGGATGGGCTCTTCCATCTCCTGCGGCAGGTCGCCGCGAATCTGACCGATGGCGTCGCGAATGTCCTGCGACGCCTGCTTGGGATCGATCCCGTAAAGGAAGATGACCTGGATGCTGCCGAAGCCGTCCAGCGCCTGGCTCTGGATCTGGTCCACGCCGCTGAGCCCGGCCACCGCCTCCTCGATGGGGTCGATGACCTCGCGCTCCACGATGTCGGGCGAGGCGCCGGGGTAGGGAACGGACACGAAGATGAACGGCGCCTCCACCTCGGGGAACTCGTCCGTGTCCAGGCTGAACAGCGCAAACAGGCCGAACACGACCAGGGCCAGCATGGTCACCGTGGTGACCACGGGCCGCTTGATCGCGAAATCGGAGATGAACATCGTCCGGAGTCTCCGTCGGGGTTCAGGAAGCCGTCTTCGCCGCGGCGGGCGCCGCCGCCGGGGCCGCGGGCCCGCCGATCTGCACGGGCGTGCCCGGGGTGGTGCCCACCGCCGCGCCGATCAGCAGCGTGTCGCCCGCGGCAATGCCGGAGACGATCTCCACCCGGTCCGTGTCGGGGTCGCGCACGCCCAGCGTGACCGCCACCCGCTCCGCCCTGCCGCTGGTCACGCGCATCACCGTCGGCTGCACGCCGCGCTCGTCCACCGCCGTGGCGGGGACCATGATCCCCTGCCGCGTCTCGTTCCGGATGCGCCCCTCGGCGAAGAGCCCGCTGACCAGCGTCCCCTGCGCGTTGGGGATGGAGACGATCACCGGCACCTGCCGGGTGACCGGGTCCGCCGCCGGGTTGATGCGCGCCACCGTGCCCGTGAAGGTCTGCCCCGGGTACCCGGTGACGGTAAAGCGCACCGGCGCGCCCACCTTGACCGCGCCCAGCTCCACCGCGGGGACGGAGCCTTCCAGCTGCATGCTCCCCGGGTCCACGATCACGAAGAGCGGCGCGCCCATGCTCACCACGGAGCCCGCGCTCACGGGCCGGTCGCTCACGACGCCGCGGATGGGCGCCGTGACCGTGGCCTTGGCCTGCATCTTCTGCGCGTTGGCCAGCTGCGCGCGGGCGCCGGCCAACTGCGCCTGCGCGGCCGCCAGCTGGTTGCGCGCCGTCTCCAGGTCACGCGTGGCCACGGCGCCCGCGGCCTCCAGCGTCTGGTTGCGCTCCACGTTGCGCGCGGCCAGCGTCACCGCCTGCTCGGCGGAACGGACGGACGACTGGGCGCTGATCACCTGCGTCTGCAGCGCCGGGTCGTCGATGCGCGCCAGCACCTGCCCGGCGCGCACCGCCTGCCCCTTCTCGGCGTAGACGCCCTGCACCACGCCGCCCGCCTCCGCGTTCACCCGCGCCTCGCGCTCCGCGGCCAGGCTGCCGGAGATGGCGGGCCCGCCTGCGATCTCCTCCACCTGCGCCACGTACACGTTCTCCGGGCCGATCACCACGGATTCCACCCGCTTCTCCGCCCCTTCCGCCGCCTGCCCGTTGCCGCAGGCCGCCAGCGCCACCGCCAGGGCCAGCACGGCCCCGCTCCTGATCGTCATCGTAGCCATCACTCACCCCCCGCGGTGAACGCCGAAGCCTGGTCTGCCGCCGGAGCCTGCTGCTGCCGGGGCTGCTGCTGTTGCTGGTTCTGCTGCGTGCCCTGCTGCTGCGTGGCCCCGCCCGTGCCCCCCGCCGTCCCCAGCGGCAGGTAGGGGAGCAGCGCCACCCGCGCCTGCGCGATCTGCACGTCGCGCGCGGCCACGGCGCGGTTGGCCTGGGCCTGCTGCAGCAGAATGCGCGAGTCCGCCAGCTCCACCTGCGTGCTGATCCCCTCGCGGTACCGCACCTGGGCGATCTGGTACGCCCGGCTGGCCTGCTCCACCACGCCCGAGCTGGCCCGGAGCTGGGCGCGGGCCTGCTCCAGCCGCTCCAGCGCCGTGCGCGTGTCCAGCGCCGCCGCGTCCCGCACCTGCCGCAGCCGCGCCTGCGCCTCCACCAGGCCGGCCTGCGCCACCATCTCGTCGCCGCGGATGCGCCCGCCCGTGTAGATGGGGACGGAGAGCTGCGCGCCGACGGTCCAGTTGGTGTTGAAGTCGTTCCACCCCGGCAGCGCCCCTTCCGGGTACGCCACCCGCCCGTACTGCGAGGTCAGGCTGATGGTGGGCAGCCGCTGCGACTTCGCGATCCGCAGCGCCCCCTCCTGCACCGTCACCAGCGTGGCCGCCTGCTGCACGGGCGCGCGGCCGGCGATGGAGGTGTCGCCCAGCATCTCCTCGTTCGCCGCGAAGCGGGCCACGGGGACGGCGCGGGTGTCCTCCAGCGAGGTGGTGAGCGACAGCGGCGCGTCCGCGGGCAGGTCGAGGAGGAGCCGCAGCCGCGTGTAGGCAAGGTCGCGGTCCGCGCGGCGCTGAATGACCTGCGGCAGCTGGTTGTCGCGCTGCACCTGCGCGCGCAGCACGTCGAACTCCGGCTGGTTTCCCACCTGCTGCGCCAGCCGCACCTGCGACAGCGTGGTGTCGGCCTGGGCCAGCGTGGCCTCGGCGATGGTCACCAGCCGGTCCGCCAGCGCCGCGTCGTAGTAGGCCTGGGTCACGTCCAGCGCCAGCTGGGCGCGCTGGATGGCCAACTCGATCTCCGCCCGGGTGCGCCCCGCGTCGGCGATGCGGTTCTGCGCCGCCACGCGGCCGCCGTTGAAGAGCGGGTGCGAGAGGTTGAAGCCGAAGCGCCAGGTGTTCTCGCGGCCGAACGGCAGGTCGCCGAACGCGGCGAAGGGGTTGCTGTTCACCGCGCAGTCCACCGCGTGCTCCAGCGAGTCGATGCGCGTCTCGATGGGGAGCGCGGGGTTGGGCACGTAGCGCCCGCAGTTGACAGGAGGCGGCGGGGCGGTGCTGTCCACCTCGCCGCCCCCGCCGATCCCCTCGAACTCCGAGGCCAGGGCGCGGGTGTAGGACAGGGTGCCGCTCAGCTGCGGCAGGCGCTCGCTGCGGGCCTGCAGCACCTCGCCGCGGCTGCGGGTGACGCCCGCGCGCGCGATCTGCACGGGCTCGCTGGCGTCTTCGGCCAGGCGCAGCGCCTCTTCCAGCGTCAGCGCGCGCGGCGCGGCGGCAAAGCCGCCCTG